>JAXVOW010000078.1:0-1462 GCA_037301995.1 bacterium
AGCAGAAGGGAGCAGGGCAGCATTTCATCATCATCGGCAGCGTCAAACAGGGTGGTTTTGTAATCTTTGGCAGAAATAATGTGGTCTGTATGGTAGATACCAATTTCTGCTCCGGTATTAATGCCGTATTGTCCCTTCCAGAATTCAATGAGCCATGTTTTTCCGTCATAGTCAAAATAGATGGGAAGGGAATGGAATACCATCTGAAAACGGGGAGCCATATAATCATAGAGATAGGTGTAGCCGGTTTTCCGCTGCCAAGCATCGATAGCAGAGGAAAAGAATCCATAGCTGCAATGGTAGCAGTAGCCGAAGGGGTTTACCAGCTCTTCTAAGAGAGAACATTTCCTGCATTTGTCCATACATTTTATTTTTGCAATAATCTTCTTCTTTTTGAAATGGAAAAAAAGGCAGAAAATCAGAGCTGCCAGAAGCAGGATAAAAAGAAAATAATACATAACGTACATCCTATGTGGTTTTACTTTATTTTATTCCATGGATGAGAGAAAGTGCATAAAGTGTTGAAAAGAAAAGGGTATATTTTAAGAATGTTTTTCCATACTATAACTAACATAATTTGTTGGAAAAGAGGTTCAGGTATGGAGTATCAGGTAACATTACCTTATACAAATGAAAACGGATATTATGAAATTCGTCTGGAAAGCATTGGGGGATTAGGAGCAAATCTTTGTGGGAAAATGCTGGGAGAGCTGGGAGCGGTTTATATGGATTTAAATGCTGCCAGCTTTTCAAGCTATGGTTCAGAAAAAAGAGGCTCACCGGTAAAGGCATTTATTCGGTACAGCCATAAGGACACGGATATTGGAATCAACTCACCGGTGGAGTCCCCGGATATATTAGGCTTATTTCACGAAGCGATGATTGGGAAAAGTGCAGTTACCGCCGGGGTGACGGAAAACACCCATATTGTAATTAACACGGATTTGACACCGGAGCAAATCAGGGAAAAGCTGCGGCTGCATGCCGGAACCATTCATTGTGTGGATGCGTTAAAAATAGCCATGGAGGCAAAAACCCGGATTAATATGGTCATGCTGGGAGCAATAGCGAAGGTATCTGGGTTCATTCCCCTTGAGGCGGCTATGGATATCGCAAAGGAAACCATCGGGAAAAAATATCCGGCTCTGTTAGATGCAAATCTTACAGGGATTAAAAGAGGGTACGCAGAGCTTGACAGTAAGCATTTTACACCAGTTGAAGCCTATGAACCGGTGGCATACAAGGAAGTCCAGAATGAATGGGGCTATTCAAATGCGCCCATAGGGGGAATTAATCCCTGCTTTGGCTCTACGGTGTCCAATGACCTGTCGGCATCAAGGGAGGGGTATATCCCGCTCTTTATCAAGGAACGGTGTATTAACTGTGGTCTTTGCGATACCACCTGTCCCGACATGGTATTCCAGTTTGCACCGGGAGAGTATAAGGGAAAGGAAGCCATGGT
>JAXVOW010000079.1:0-1223 GCA_037301995.1 bacterium
TGAAAGTGGAAATCCAGCTTGTTGGATCGCCATTAGATCAATATCATGTGGTTTATATAAACGTATATGTTTTATCATAAAATTTCCTCAGCTCTTATCTGTTATTCCTTTAAAAGTCTTGCATATCTTGAAAGATAATAACCTCTTACATTGGAATAAACAAAAGCGAGATTATCATTTGCATTTCCGTCAATAATTCTTAAGGTAGATAAATTTTTAAATTTATTAAGAATCATATCCCTCCATGCTGCGCCAGTACCACCTGTAAGAATAAAAATATTATATTCAAAAATATCAATTGCATTTAAGGTTCTTGCAAGTGCTTCTTCACATATTTTTGAATTAGCTTCTGCAAGAAGATCTCCAAAAGGTTCTTCTCTTGAGGAAAGTTCAGCTTTTTTACGATCAAACTTTGAAACGATGATTGTTCCGGTGGCCAGATATTTTTGCATTGCTGCAACTGGAATTTCTACGCGATATTTTTCAAAAATCATATCAGAAGTCTCCTGCAGAACACGTTTCATTCCAAGATCTTCAAAAGTTTCTCCGTGTTTAACAACACCTTTGATGATCGGAAAAATATCCAATGTCCCGAAACCCGGATCGAATACGATGCAGCTGGAACTTAGCAGTTTGTTAGCGTCTGCTCGGAAAGAACCATTTGATTCCATGCATGCACTGAATAAAGTGCCCATAGGTTGGCTCATAACAAATACAAGATCTTTTCTGATGTCAAAGATAAAATGTGCCCATGGTCTTTCTCCAATTTTGATTCGGAAATCATGATGTCCAGCAATAGTCTCAATGATTCCGTCTTTTCCGGACTTTAAGTATTTTTCAGGCAGACCGGTCTGAACCAGAATAGGTTTGTCTCCTACTTCACCATTAGGTCCGCCCATACACGCAATGCCAAGACCGACCTTGGTTATTACCTGATAGATTGGATTCCCTTCACGTTCTCTTCCATATAGAGTTTCCTCGGAATCTGCTGTATCTCCTCTTTTAATTAGATTTTGGGCAAATTCACCCACTACCCACATTTCATTATTTTCCATGTCCTGGAATAAAATGCATGAATCAGGTGGAGCTGTTAGCATTTTAAAATCATTTTCAACTCTTTTGGCATATGAAGGGAAGCGGGCAACGATATTTGGTCCAAAAATTTTAACTCCTGAATATCCATTATCTAATGCTATTTCCCATATATTGTTGACACTAGGATT
>JAXVOW010000080.1:0-11281 GCA_037301995.1 bacterium
CGAACTTACAAGGATAAGCTGATATTTATCACCTTTTAAAATACTCTTTAGATCACCAGGGTAGAAATTTTCCCCGGAATATGCATAACCTTGCACAGTACAAAGGCAATGACCAATGAGGTGGTGATGGTGGCAAGAATAATGGGAAGGGACTGTCTGCCGGTTTCTAAAATTACGTTGAGGTTGAGACCAAATCCCAGAAGAATAACCGCATACTGTAATATTTTCTTAGAGGTGAATTTTATGCCGGTTTCCAGCTGGGTCTTGTCTTTTATAAAAAGTGTAAGAATCATTCCCAGTAAAATGGCGATGACCGGACCGCCAATAATCGGAAAACGCTTTCCAAGCAGCCAGGAAGGAAGGGCAATGATTAAGCATAGTAAAAAACCCTTCCAGTTTGTCTTAATAAAGTTCATTTGAATTCTCTCCTTTTCCTTTTCAATCTTTTTAGATAAAATATATCATAATGTCTGGGTAAAGTAAAATGATTACATATATGGAAGATAAAATTTTAGACAAACCTTAAAAATAACTTTCTCAGAATAATATACATGAAAAATGCTGAAAATATCCATGGAAAGACGTTGACAAGAAAAAAACACTGGGCTATAATAGCCACAAATGGCGATGACGAAGAGAAGTAGCGTAGATTATCGCTTCCAGTGAGTGGGAGACAGTGAGAACCCCATAGAGTGAATCTTCGTGAATAACACTTTACCAGCCGCAATCTGAACGTTTATTATATTATTTGAAGGCTGATATTTGCAGCAAATAGACAATATGATGAATCACTAGGTGCGCCGTAGGTTGTGCGTAAAGCAACAGGGTTTCCGATAGAATTTTTATCTGGTGAACCGTTGAGAGACTGCAGAGGCAGTAATTCAGGTGGTACCGCGGACATATAGGCTGTTCGTCCTGAACGATTATCGTTTGGGATGAGCAGCTTTCTTTTTATGTAAGTGGAATTGAGGCTGTATGACGTATTACAATTAAAAACATAATTATAAAAAAGATAGAAAAAGGAGAGTAACATGAACACAGAAAACATTTACCGTAACCGTACCCTTGACCAGATTGGCGAAGGGGATGTAGGAGCAAATTTAAAAATTGCAGGCTGGATTGAGAACATTCGTGACCACGGCGGCGTATCCTTTATTGATTTAAGGGATATGTACGGAATCATGCAGGTGGTAATGCGCGATACTTCTTTACTGGATGGTCTTAGCAAAGAGGATTGTATTTCCATTGAAGGTGTCATTGAGCACCGTGACGAGGAGACTTATAATCCTAAGATTCCTACCGGAACCATCGAATTAGAGGCACACAGTGTAGAGGTTTTGGGCAAGGTATACCGCCAGCTTCCATTTGAAGTGATGACCTCTAAGGAGACAAGAGAGGATGTTCGTTTAAAATACCGTTATCTCGACCTTAGAAATACAAAGGTTCGTGACAATATGATTTTCCGTTCCAAGGTAATCAGCTTTCTTAGACAGAAAATGACGGACATGGGATTTTTGGAGATGCAGACACCAATCCTTTGTGCCTCTTCACCGGAGGGCGCAAGAGATTATATTGTTCCTTCCCGTAAGTTTAAGGGTAAATTCTATGCACTTCCACAGGCGCCACAGCAGTATAAGCAGCTGCTTATGGTGTCCGGATTTGATAAATATTTCCAGATTGCTCCATGCTTCCGTGATGAGGATGCAAGAGCAGACCGAAGTCCTGGAGAGTTTTACCAGCTGGATTTTGAGATGAGCTTTGCCACCCAGGAGGATGTATTTAAGGTGGGTGAAGAAGTACTTGCTGAAACCTTTAAGAAGTTTGCACCGGAGGGCGCACAGATTACAGATACACCGTTCCCGATTTACAGCTATAAGCAGGCAATGCTTGAGTTTGGTACGGATAAGCCGGATTTGAGAAACCCGCTCCGCATTATTGATGTGACAGAATTTTTCTCCAGATGTACATTTAAGCCATTCCATGGCACGACTGTACGGGCTATCAATGTACATGCAAAGCTTTCTAAGGGGCAGCATGAGAAATTATTAAAGTATGCACAGTCCATCGGAATGGGTGGTTTAGGCTACCTTGAAGTGTTAGAGGACATGAGCTATAAGGGACCGATTGATAAGTTTATTCCGGATGATATGAAGACGGAAATCCGTGATTTGGCAGGCTTGCAGGCTGGAGACACCATTTTCTTTATTGCAGATGTGGAGGAGCTGGCAGCCTCTTATGCAGGACAGCTCCGTACTGAAATTGCAAACCGCCTGGATTTATTAGAGAAGAACGCATACCGTTTCTGCTATATTAACGATTTCCCAATGTATGAGTATGACAGGGAAAGCAAGAAGATTATTTTTACCCACAATCCGTTCTCTATGCCACAGGGCGGACTGGAGGCGTTAAATGAGAAGGACCCGTTGGAGATTCTTGCATACCAGTATGACATTGTATGTAACGGTGTGGAATTGTCTTCCGGTGCAGTTCGTAACCATAATTTGGATATCATGGTGAAGGCATTTGAGATTGCCGGATATACCGAGGAAGACCTGAAGGAGAAATTTGGAGCACTTTATAATGCATTCCAGTATGGTGCACCTCCACATGCAGGTATGGCACCGGGTGTTGACCGTATGATTATGCTGCTTCGCAACGAAGAGAATATCCGTGAGGTGATTCCGTTCCCGATGAATGGTAATGCACAGGATTTGATGTGCGGCGCACCAGGGGAAGTGACAGAGCAGCAGCTTAGAGAGGTTCATATCAAGGTAAGACAGTAACCGGAGGATACAGGATGAATAACCGAAAGCTTTTCATAATAATTGTATTCGTTATTCTTTTTGTATGTGTTATTGGGTTGACGATAACCGGAAAGAATTTTGATAACGGAGCTAAGAATATGGGAAGCTTTACCTTTGACAGAACCAGCAGCTATGACGATAAATATTATGCTGTTTCATCTAAAAAAGAAGGGGATGACAGCATAACGGTTTCGATATATGAATCAAAAAACGATACACCTGTGTTTTCTTTTGAGACTGTCCGGGCTTCTGACTTCTGGGGGATTTGCTGGGAGAGCAGCTCATATAACATATGGATTCAGTCCGGAGATATTGGTGTGGTTTGCTATTTCTATGAAAATAATCAGTGGAAGCTTAACGAAAATGCGAAACGGCCGGATGACATTATATCGAAATATGATGAGTGATAAATATAGAAGTATTGCAGGGAAATGCAGTACTTCTTTTTTGTTGCCAAGCATATGAGTAAAAGGTCCGGTGGACCTTCTTTGGGTTTGCATAAAAACATTTTACACAGATTTAACATAAATTTTACCGATTAGCGATAGCAGAAAAAGATACATTTCCTTTACATTAAATGTGTGAAAAAAGAGAAAGATAATATTAAGAAAGACATGAAAAGAAAAACATATGAGGTGTGAAGATGGATGTTGTAAATACGTTATTTGGATTATTTGGTGGTCTGGCGCTATTTTTGTTTGGAATGGAAATGATGAGCGACGGTCTGCAAAAGGCGGCTGGCGAGCGGATGAAATACATTTTAGGGCTTCTCACGAAAAACCCGGTTATGGGAGTCTTAGCAGGTGCACTTACAACGGCGGTTTTGCAGAGCAGCAGTGCTACAACGGTTATGGTCATTGGCTTTGTAAGCGCAGGTCTTATGAATCTGCCACAGGCGATATCTATTATTTTAGGTGCTAATATTGGTACTACAATCACGGCGCAGATTATTGCGTTTAAAATTAGTGATTATATATATCCAATTGTCTTTATTGGATTTCTGATTGCTTTTGTTGCGAAAAAAGAGGTAGTCAAATACATCGGTAATACGATTTTAGGTTTTGGTATATTGTTTATTGGAATTGAAATCATGGGGACTACCATGAAGCCGTTGGCGTCAAGTCCGGTATTTCTCAATCTGATTGGCAAGGTGGCAGATGTTCCGGTTCTGGGACTTTTGCTTGGTGTTGGAATTACGGTAATCGTGCAAAGCTCTTCTGCTGTGATTGCGGTACTGCAGAATTTTGCGTCTCAGGCGGGACCGGATGGGGTATCTTCGATTTTAGGGCTGCAGGGTGCAATTCCCATTTTACTTGGCAGCAACATCGGAACTACAATAACGGCACTTCTTGCCTGTATCGGACAGACCAGAAATGCCAAGCGGACAGCCGTTGCCCACAGTGTATTTAATATAACCGGTTCTATTGTATTTATGTTTATTATTCCATGGTTTGCAAAGGTGATTACCATGGTTTCTCCGTCTGGTACGGAGGTGGAGGTAATATCCAGACAGATTGCAAATGCACACACAGCATTTAATGTTGTCAATACAATCATATGGATTCCTTTAATCTGGCTGATGGTAAAGATTGTCATGTGGATTTTGCCGGAAAAAGGGGAAAAAGAACAGCCAGAGCTCAGGTCGCAGTTTCTGGATGTCAATGTCATGAACCAGCCGGTGGTTGCCCTGCATCTGGTGTCTAAGGAAATCATTAATTATACACAGCAGCTGGAAGTGTTTCTGGGAGATATTAAGGCAGCTATGCTGGAAGGCGGGGCTGAAAATCTGGACAAGGCAGACAAAACCGCAAAGCTGGTGTTTAACATACATGAGGATATCTATAATTATCTGATTGGTCTGTTTTCGTCCGGTAATATGAATGAAGAACAATCGGTACACACTACGGAAATTATGTATATTGTAGAGGATTTGGAACGGATTGGTAAGTGTATGAAGGAGCTGTTGGAAAGTGCAAGGGAAAAAGATTTGAAGGATTTCCGGTTTTCCAAAAAGGCCATGGAGGAGATTGAGGAAAGCTTTGAGGTTGTTACTGTCATGTACATGGAATCCGTACATCTTATCATGTATGGAGATAAAACAGCGGTGGCAGATGTGGAACAGTATTTGAAACGGATAGCCAAGCTTGAAAAAAATGTGCGTAAGAATCACAAGAAACGGATTAAAGAGGGAAAATGCAAGCCGGAATTTACCAATATTTTTGCAAATATTTTTCACAACATGGAAAAGATTGGAGAAAACTGTGGCAATATAACGGAATCGGTTGCAGAGGATATGTTTCTTAAGTATCTGCCGGAGGAGCATAGCAATGCTTCTGCATGAAGATGGGCATCCAAACGTACCGAAGCATATGCATGCTGTAAATTAGATTGTAACTCTGAAATATTAAACTGTAATGATATTAATTTATACATGGAAATATTATATATGCAGATTACCACTTTTACTTCAAAAGCATTGATATATGCACTTATGTATCCGATTTACTTTGTTATTTGGTGCTTATCTTATAAATTCCGTCCCTGATACTGTATCGTTACCACATAAACTGTTTTGTGTGATTCATCCGTGCGAAAAATAGCAATATAGTTATCAATCAGTAACTGTCTATAACCTTTTCCACCATATCTGCCCTCGTTACGCTCTTGGTGAGACTGCGGAAATGTGTCTAGTTTTAAAATAGCTTTCTTAATCCTGTCAACCTGTCCCTTAGCATTTTCGGGAGCCAATTTCTCATTTGCGATATATTCGTAAATGTTGTCCAATTCGCGTATTGCTCTAGGGTTGATTTTAACCTTGTATTTATCCAAAATGCTTTTTCTCCAATTCTGCAAAGACTTTCTCTGCGTCGACTGCTTCTGCTCCTTTTGCTATTTCCTGTTCGGATTCATAGATGGCTTGGTCGATGCGGTTAATTCTTGCAAATTTATCATATAATTCACTACTCATTACAACCAAATCGCTATATCCGTTTTTGGTAATAAAAATAGGCTCCTGTTCCTTGTGTGCGATATTGGAAATCTCGGTTGTATTGCGTAAATCCTTAATAGGCATAATAAGCGGCATAATGTTCACTCCTTTCTTTGACATAATTATAGCATAATTGTGCACGAAACACAATAATATTTTTTTATTGACAAAAGAGTTAGAATAGACTAACATAACAAATGACCAAAATATAATAAATGGTCACGTGCGAGGTGAAGAAAATGCATTTTACAAGAGAAGAGCAGGAAATGATTAGGGAGAATCTGTTACAGACAGGTTTAACGATGTCAAAAAGCTTAGGACTTCAAAAAATGACCGTTTCTAAGCTGACAACGGCCTGCAAAATTGCAAAGGGCAGCTTCTACAATTTTTATGAATCCAAGGAGGCATTTGTTATTTCCCTGATTGAATATTCACGTCAGAAATCAGCAGAGATGTTTATGCAGAAGCTTGATGGACGGGAGAAAATGACGGTACATGATTTGTTTGCGTTCTATAGAGAGTATATTACTACAGATTATGATTTTATGAATAAGCTGACAATTGATGATTATCTTTGGATGAGGAAGCATCTGGCTTCCCAGGATTATTTTAATCCGGAGAAGGGCTTTAAGTTAGCGCAGGAGCTTTTATCCATGGTGGAAGGTGTAAGAGAGGATATTGATTTTGGTATCGTAGTGAATTTGATTAAATCAATTTATGCCTTGAAGGAGCACAGGGCAAATATGGTACAGACATCCCTTGATGACAGTATTGACTTGATTTTTAAATTACTTGAAAAGTATGTCTCCGGTGAGGATATATAATCATACTAATAAGTGATGTCAGTAATTTTTAAATTTGAAAACATTTCTGAAGTATTTTTTATTGACAGGAGGAAGAACCTGGCGGAAAGGAGTGCAGCATGTGATTGTAAATGATAGATAATGATACCATATGGTTAGCGGCAACTAACTTGAAAGCGATTGAAATAGTAAATATAGTCATAGGCTAAAAAGTGAAAAGGAGATTAATGTAATGAACATTCTTGAAATCAAAAATTTAAAAAAGACCTTCAAGGATTTGACTGCTGTCGATGATTTGAGCCTTTCCATTAGTAAGGGAGACATTCATGGCGTTTTAGGTCCTAACGGTGCAGGAAAGTCTACTACGATGAATTGTCTGTTAGGACTGGTAACGCCTGATTCCGGAGAGGTTTATTTTGGCGGAGACAAAAAATTAAAAAACTGGAAGAAAAGCATTGGTTATGTACCACAGGAGCTGGCAATTTATGATGAGATGACAGCAGAAGAAAATGTGAAATTTTTCTGTTCCCTCTATGGGTTTTCCAAGGCAAAACTCAAAGAAAAGGTGGCAGAAGCGCTGGAATTTACAGGTCTTACGGAGGTGAAAGACAAAAAGGCAGGTACTTTTTCCGGCGGTATGAAGAGGCGGTTGAATATCGCCTGCGGTATTGCCCACAATCCGCAGTTAATCATCATGGATGAGCCTACCGTAGGTATCGACCCACAGTCCAGGAACCTGATTTTAGAGAATGTAAAGAAATTAAATGAAAAGGGTGCGACAGTTATTTATACAACCCATTATATGCCGGAGGTTGAGGAAATCTGCAATAAGATTACGGTTATCGACCACGGGAAAACCATTGCTGCCGGTACCAAGCAGGAGATTATTGAGAAATTAGGAAAAAAGATTAAAGTAACCGTAACCTACAAGGATGGCGAAGACAGACTGGATGCTATTGCAGACACATTAAGAAAGGCAGAGGGGGTATCCAGTGTCAAAGCAGCAGATTCTACATTAATCATAAAGCATCACGAAAACGTCACCGTTATGGAGGACATTATTTCCGCCAGTGTGGAAAATGGAGCAGCCATTGTGAATATTGTATCCGAAGAACCATCCTTAGAGGAAGTATTCCTGACATTAACAGGAAAGGAAACAAGGGACAATTAATACAGGAACAAAAAAGATTGATAGGAGCAGGACATGTTTATAAGTTTATTAAAAAAAGATTTTAAATTGTTTCTTTTAAATAAGACGAATGTTGCCATAATGCTGGGGATTCCGGTTTTACTGATTCTTATGTTTGGTTTTACTTTAGAAAACTATATGAGCGGTGATTATGGCACCTTTGATGACGGCAAAGTATTTTATTATAACGACGATGCATCATGGGAGGCACTTGAACAGTTTGGTTACATAGCCGGTGAGATTGAGGCATCAACAGGTGTTGCATTTGAAGAAACCACGGATTATGAAAAAGCCAGAAAAGATGTGGAAGAAAGCGAAGCTTTTGCAGTTATCCGGATTTCGGGAGATGATTTTGATTATTATCGTTCCCCATACAATGAAACAGAGGGAGGCAGTATTGTCAGAAGCCTGTTTGCAGAACTGGCAGGCAGTTACGAACAGATTCAGGATGTAACACAGCAAAATTATGTTGCAGAGGTTATTCTAGATGTAAAAAAGCCTGATTCTAAACCATACTATACCTTTGCCGGCTTGGGACTTGCTATTTTGCTGTCTGCGTATCTGTGTTCCGGACTCTTTAATAAAGAATACCAATTGCGTACCGGAGACCGTATTTCTATGACACCGGCAGGGGTAACGCCGATGATTTTAAGTAAGCTTGTGATTGCCGTATTCGGTGGTGTGATTCAGACTGCGGTATCGTTTATGGTTGCAACAGTGGTGTTTGATATCAAATGGGAACACAACTTTGGTTTGATTCTTCTGGTTTTTTTTGTGCTTTCAATCTTTAGTGCCAGTGTAGGTGCTTTTGCTGGTGTTGTTGTAGATAACCTTGCAACAGCGCAGCTTCTTGCTTCCCTGGTGGCTATGCTGAGTGGGTATTTAGGCGGTGCCATTACCCCGGTTTATCTGATGGAAAAAACCTTCCTTGTAAAATATCTGGTAAAAATCAGCCCTTTGTATTGGACCAACAAGTGTCTGTCCAATCTGTACAATGACATTGTAGATGACACAACCAGAAATTGTCTGCTTGTCATTACAGCCTTATCCGTTATTTTGATTGTGTTATCCGTAGTGGTCAGCAATAGGAAATATAAGGGAAAAACAACCGTCAGACATACAAATAAAGAGGAGGTGGCAGCATGAAAAATGTAATGGCAAATTCATTGAGGATTTTCACCAGAAGCAAGGATTACATTTCTATGGTAGTTGTCGTGCCAATCGTTATTTTCCTTTTGATGACTGTACTTCTTCCATATACCAAAAACCATTCCATTGCTGTCATCAACAAAACCGACGACACAGCAATTGAACACGCATTAGAACATCTGGATGGAATTGATATTCAGGATATAGATGAGGATGATATTGCAAAGCGTATTGTTGGAGGAAACATTGATTTGGCTGTCATCATTGATGAGACGGAAGAAGGTCTTGTCTATGCACAGGTAATTAGTGCAGGTGAGACGGAAATTTCAGGTGCAGTTAACCTGGCTATCCAGAATGCAAAGGAAAATACGGATGATTCAGTTACAGTGAATGCCGATGACAGGGGTAAGCGCAGTATGGGTAATTCATCCGCCTTTATGATTTATAAATTTTTACAGGGTGGAAGCTTGCTCGGTGTTTATATCATCATGGAGCGGAAGAGGCGCATGAAGGACCGTATCCTGTTGAGTGGGATTCATTCTGCAACTTATATTACAGGTATGTCTATAATCTTCTTTATAGGGAATGTGATTGGAGCCGGAATCTATTATCTGACAGCGGTACTTCTTGACTTTGATTTTGGCATGAAAAATTCACTGGATTATTTCTTGATGCTTATTGCAGCCTGTGTCTTTGGCGTGGCATTTGCCGTATTCATTGCGGGCGTAACGAATGATGAGGAGACTAACAACAATATTTCCATGGTTATCCTGACTGTTTTAGGATTTTTCTCAGGCATTTTCTTCCCATACGAGTATATGCCTAAGGGATTTAAGGCAATCGGGAATATCAGTCCCCAGCACTGGGCATCCCATGGTATCGAGCAGATTCAGAAGACAGGAAGCTTATCTTCGGCTGCGACGGATATTGTACTGCTTTTATCTGCATCGGTTGTACTGTATGTGATTGGTGTATGGCTTTGTGGCCGGAAGCATGCAAAATAGTTTCCTGCCGGTTGATTTTTAATCTTATTGTATCGTTACAATCCATTGAATTTGTACGGTGTGATGCTTATAATAATTCTCATAAAGTAAAACATAATTATGTAGGATACCAGAATTGCTTTACTATACAATGTGGTTATGGAATGGAAAAGGAGGCAGATAAATGAGTCAATTGAATTTTTCAAGTAACATTTCCAGATTACGGCATGAGAAAAATATCACACAGGAGCAGCTGGCAGAGTTTGTCGGCATAACAAAAGCCTCTGTCTCAAAATGGGAGACGGGACAGAGTCTGCCGGATGTTTTACTGCTTCCCAGGCTGGCAGCATTTTTTGATGTAACCATTGACGAATTGCTTGGATATGAACCGCAGTTGAGCAGAGAGCAGATTCAAAAGATTTACCGGGAACTGGCGGCAGCATTTGCGGAGCTGCCATTTGAGGAGGCAATGGAAAAAAGTCAGGGCTATATAAAAAAATATTATTCCTGTTATCCCTTTCTGTTTCAGGTGTGCAATTTGTGGTTAAACCACTATATGCTGGCAGCTGGAAGAGAACGCCAGGCAGAGGTATTGACAGCAATATCAGAATTGTGCAGCCACATAATATCCGGTTGTAAAGATATTGGTATTTGTGAGGATACTGCTATATTAAAAGCAGCTGTTGATTTACAGCTGGGAAGGGCAGAGGAAGCAATTGAAGCATTGGAGGAAATATTGAATCCCTACCGTCTTTCTACCCAGAGTGATGGAGTTTTGATTCAGGCATACATGCTTGCCGGAAAAAAAGAGGAGGCAGACTGTTTTACGCAAATGAGCATGTTTTTGCATTTGCTGGATTTAACAGCCAGTGCTACGCAGTATCTTGCAATGCATAGCGATAATCTGGGTCTTTGTGAGGAAACCATTTTGCGTATTGAAAATGTAGCTGCAGCGTATCAACTGGAACGGCTGCACCCAAATGCCATGGCAGGCTTCTGCTATCAGGCTGCAATTGTATACGGCATCCACGATAAGAAAAGGAAAGCTTTGGATATGTTAAAACGGTATGTGGATGCGGTGGACTATTTATTAACCGGAGAAAATCTGACCCTGCATGGTGACGATTACTTTAATCGGATTTCCGGGTGGTATGAACAGCTGGACATTGGAAGTGATGCACCCAGAGACAAAAGGCTTATTTTGGAGGATGCAATACAGGCGCTGAAGCATCCGGCTTTTACAAGTCTGGAAAAAGATAGAGAGTATCAAAATATCAAGAGTGTTTTGCTATAGGAGATTGCGAAACCCTGTTTTTTGAAGCCGAACGTTGTGTAAAATAAACAATTCACCACAGGGCACGTTT
>JAXVOW010000081.1:0-3714 GCA_037301995.1 bacterium
CATCCGCCAAAGGACAGGAAATCACAATAATTGCATTTTGCCTGGCAGAACGGAATGTGCACATACAGGCTCAATTCCCTTATCTCTGGTTTTTTCTCCATTGCTTTCCCCCTGGCACTTCTATTCATCATCCAGCTTCAGCACACTCATAAATGCCTTCTGCGGAATCTCTACATTTCCAATCTGGCGCATCCGCTTCTTTCCCTCTTTCTGTTTCTCTAACAGCTTCTTCTTACGGGTAATATCGCCGCCATAGCACTTGGCAAGCACATCCTTGCGAAGTGCTTTCACCGTCTCTCTGGCGATAATCTTACTTCCAATGGCTGCCTGTATCGGTATCTCAAACAAATGTCTCGGTATCTCACCCTTTAGCTTCTCACACATCTTACGTCCTCTCTCATAGGCGGTATCTGCATGTACAATAAAGGAAAGGGCATCCACCTCTTCCTTGTTAATCAGAATATCCAGCTTCACAAGGTCAGAACGGACATAACCATTCAGCTCATAGTCAAAGGACGCATATCCCCTGGAACGGGATTTTAACGCATCAAAGAAATCATAAATAATCTCATTGAGAGGAAGGTCATATTTTAAAAGTGCCCTGGACTCCTCCATATATTCCATGCTCTTATACACGCCGCGCCGCTCCTGACACAGCTGCATAATTGCACCCACATAGTCCTTCGTCACCATGATTTCCGCAGCCACAAAGGGCTCTTCCATATAATCAATCTGGGACGGGTCTGGAAGATTCGATGGATTGGTAAGCTCAAGCATCTCGCCATCCGTCTTATAAACCCGGTACACAACTCCCGGAGCTGTTGTCACCAAATCCAGATTGTATTCTCTCTCCAGACGCTCCTGAATAATTTCCAGATGCAGCAGTCCTAAAAATCCGCACCGGAAGCCAAAGCCCAGGGCAATGGAAGTCTCTGCCTCGTAGCTTAACGCCGCATCGTTTAACTGCAGCTTTTCCAATGCATCTCTAAGCTCCGGATACTTTGCTCCATCTGCAGGATAAAGTCCGCAATACACCATAGGATTTGCCTTCTTATATCCCGGAAGGGCTTCCCCGCAGGGATTATCTGCATCCGTCACCGTATCACCCACCCGGGTCTCCTTCACGTCCTTAAGGCTTGCCGTAATATATCCCACCATTCCGGCGGAAAGCTCGTCCTGTGGAATGAACTGCCCGGCTCCAAAAATACCCACCTCCACGACCTCAACTGTTGCTCCGGTTGCCATCATTTTGATGCTGCTTCCCTTTCTCACGGAGCCATCAAACAGACGGCAGAAAATAATAACACCCTTGTAAGCATCATATTTGCTGTCAAATATAAGTGCCTTAAGCGGTCCATCCACATCCCCGGATGGCGCCGGTATCTTCGTTATAATCTGTTCTAACACCTCATCTATATTCAGTCCTGTCTTGGCAGATATACGCGGTGCATCCTGCGCCTCAATTCCAATGACATCCTCTATTTCATTTACAACCCGGTCAGGCTCTGCACTGGGCAAATCAATCTTGTTGATAACCGGCATGACATCCAAATCATTGTCAATGGCAAGGTAAACATTTGCCAGTGTCTGGGCTTCGATTCCCTGTGCCGCATCAACCACTAAAATGGCACCCTCGCATGCCGCAAGGCTTCGGGACACCTCGTAATTAAAATCTACATGTCCGGGAGTATCAATTAAATTGAAAATATATTCCTCTCCGTCCTGCGCCTTGTAAACAATCCGAACCGCCTGTGCTTTGATTGTGATTCCACGTTCCCGCTCCAAATCCATATTGTCAAGAACCTGCGCCTGCATCTCTCTGCTGGTCAGCAGTCCTGTTTTTTCAATAATCCGGTCTGCCAAAGTTGATTTTCCATGGTCGATATGTGCAATAATGCAAAAATTGCGAATGTGACTCTGGTCTAAATGTGCCATTTTTTCTCTCCTGTTCCACAATCCAGCTGCCGGGAAGAAATAAATTGCCCTATTCAGCCAGACTACATAATTGGTATAATTATAGCATATTATTCTTTTTTACTCAACACTTTATAAAGGATTGCCGCCAGTGGTTCCATGGCATTTTTCTCCTCCTCCAGTGTATTATTTTGTGCTCCTACCTCAATCAGGGCTGTTCTCGGCAGCAGGTGAAGATTATACCGGAGGCTTCGCACATAAATCTTTCTCACATAATCCCCATAATGCTCTTTTCCAGTCAGGTACATCTGAAAGGAAAATGCCAGGTTGGTAAGCTTATTGGGATTTTTCAGATACTCAATCTCTCCATTCATATTCGAGCGGCTGACGCCATTTAAAAACATGATTTTTGCCGTCTGCTTGCCATTTACCTCCGTCACAAGATGGGTCTCCTCATCGACACCGTCCCTATGCAAATCAATCACCACCTCAATTGACGGATTTTCCTTCAATATTTTTGACACGCTGTTATATGCATTCTCATACGCCTTACTTCTGTCTAAAACCCCGTCAATCACATCATAGGCAGTCTCATCATGATAGACTGCTATTCCGTACTGCTCCTCCAGAATCTGGGTGAGATAACTCCCCACCCCAATAATGGTATCCTCTTTTTTTCCCTCCCTGCTGTCAGCAAAGCTCTCCGAACCGTGGGTGTGGTAAATAAGTATTTTATATTCCTTTTTGTCTCCCGTCTGCTTTAAACCCTCCACCGTCAAATCTGAATCCAGCAGATTCCCGATATCCAGCTCTTCCTTCGTCATACTGGTATTGCTGTCCACCACAAATATCTTGCTGAGCAGAAAGTCCGCTTCTTTCAGCTGTTCCCTGGTATATGTTGTCCCGCCTGTTCCATCTGCCAGGGTAGTCACGGAATTATCCAATCCACTGTCCTCTGTTTCCATTGTTTCCATTATAATATCACCATTTACCGGCTCCTCGTTTTCATCCTCATAAAACCAGTCTGGGACCTGGTAATCCGCTGCATAGTCCACCTCCGGATTCCCATATTCCTGTTCATATGTAAGCAGCGGTATCATCTGGGCAGTCATTTTCAGAAAAATGTCCTCATCCTCCTCTGGAGGAAAACACAAAAACCAGAGAACAAGGAGCGCCAATACCGCAAATCGTTTTTTATTTGATTTTTTTATATTCCCGGAATACTGATATTTTTTCATAATACCATTTTATTCCGGATTTTATATTGTATGCCAGAATTATGCCAGCGCCGCCTGGTTAATGGCTTCCGAAATGGTATAGCTTATCCGTTTTACCGCCTCGTCAATATCCTTCGGTGTGACAAACATGTCCTCCAGATATGGGGTCACCATTTCGCAGGCCAGCTGGTACCGCTCTTCCTCGTTAAATTTTTTCAGCACATTTTTAGTCGCCTGTTTTCCAATGGCTGACACCATTACATCCATGGCGTCATTTACAATTGTGGGAACCGCAATTACCGTAGGAACGCCAATGGCAAGAACCGGAATCCCCACACTTTCCTTATTGATTGCATTTCTATGGTTTCCCACCCCGGAGCCCGGTGTGATTCCCGTGTCTGCCAGCTGTATGGTCTTATTCAGGCGGTCAGATTCCCTTGCCGCTAACGCATCTATAACAATTAACAGCTCCGGCTTAATCTCCTTTACCAGCGCCTTTAAAATTGTCACGGATTCCATTCCGGTCTGCGCCATGACCCCCGGCGCAATGGCGCTGATTTCCACACTTTTTGAAATGATTCCC
>JAXVOW010000082.1:0-5332 GCA_037301995.1 bacterium
CATCCCATATTGTAATGCTTGCCGGGTGTTATTATGATGAGGGAAAAGAAGTACATGTGTTGAATAAGTATTTGGAAAACCAGGTATTTGACAAGGATTCAAAGGTGCTGGCAGATATTGAGAAAAGATTGTATGAAGAATTGAAACAGCAGAATGCAAAAACCATGGCTGTTCAGACAGAGGATTTTAACAGTAAAGTGTCCAATCCAACACCAGTGGCATTACAATTGGAAAGAATTCAGGTGGCAATTGAATCTACAGTGGACTATGTGGACCCGGAAATTGGTTTTACAGAAGTGGCGACAGGGGATATGCCTGCGGGAACAAAGTACCGGATTGTCACTTATGGAGAAAATGGCAGACTGATTCCTTATCAGGAAAATTCTGCTATATACAGTGACCGTACAGAGGTAGAGACTTATCTGGAGGAACATAAAGACCGGCTGGAGAATATTGATTATGATGAAATGGTGTATCAGGCA
Source organism: bacterium (assembly GCA_037301995.1). GTDB lineage: Bacteria > Bacillota > Clostridia > Lachnospirales > Lachnospiraceae > CAG-590. Next base: position 483 of record JAXVOW010000082.1, read on the forward strand.
GGAAAGAAAAATGCAGACTACATTTTGGAACAAAAACAACTGATTGAGGAAGGACTGCACAGCTTCCAGTTTGATGAGGATGGTTATTTACATTTTTCTATTACTGTTAATGATAACGATTATGATGGCTTATACCGTATTTATGCCCCAGCAGACGGACCGAACCGTAGACTTGTTTCGATTAATAATGGACAGGGAGAACCATTTTTTAAGGAGAATTGGGAGTTGATAAGGCAGTACTTGGAGCAATATGTAAATGCGCATCCGGAAATTGGACCAGATGGAGAAGAGATTCCAAGAGAGAAAGCTTCTGTCTATTGCGAATGGAGTGAGCATGATGCCTTTGAAGAAGGTAAAGTTTACTCCGTATTTGAGTTCGACCGTCTTATGGAGCAGGCAGATACAGAGTGGATTGAACTTCGGCAGCAAGAGAGAGAGCAATATGGTGAGGATGCATTTGAAGAACTGTACAAGCGTAATCTGCCACAGCACCAAACCTATGCAAAGACTAAATATACAGTATTTGTGCCGGGTATGACAGAACTTACATTACGCCAGGATATAGGAGACGGACTTGGAGGCATGATTGACTTTGTCAGAACGACAACGCATAAACATTATTCAGTTCCGATGGAAAACGCATTCCTTGATGGATTACAGCAGGAGCTCGATAATCGTACAATGATAGAAGAGCAGGCTGTAAAGTTACAAAGTGAGATGAGGTATGAAGAAGCAAATGCACTTTTGAAAACGCTTGAAGAGAGTAGAGAAATTGACACTACACCAGAAAATTTAATCAAATTACTGGGTATATATGGTCATCATAAGGGAACACCGGCAAAGGAATTGAAAATAGGAGATGTTCTTGTATGGAATTACGGTGAAACTTCAGAGGTTGTAGGAATGAAGCCAAGCAAGACTGGAAAAACAATTGTGTTTCAAATGAAAAGTACCCAGGATGGAGAGGTACGTGACAGGAGAATGAATGCAGAAACGCTTGTAGTGGTACAGGATAAAAATCCAGAAGCAGACAATAACCTCTCGACAGAAAGGAAGCAGACACCATTTCACAGTAAATCCTTTCCAGAGCAGGTGGATGAAGTACTTGCAGGTACAGTAAATCAATATAATGCCTTAAAGGTTTGTGACACGCCGCATCTTTTAATTGATTTGGGATGCAGACAACTGCCAATGCTGTATACACAGCATCACTTGAAAAATGCATTAAAACAAAAGGATAAAAACCACCCAGAGTATCATGGGTTAACAAAGGAAGAAATAAAAAGACTTCCGGAATTAATACAAGCTCCGGCTATGGTATTTGATTCGTTGTCCAGAAATGATTCTGTTGTAATTGCAACTTCGGCAGTAGACAATGATAATGCTCCGATACTGGTTAGTTTTAAGCCAAACGGCAAAGGAACATATGAATTAGAAAAAGTAGATTCCAACTTTATTACCAGTGTTTATGGAAAGGACAGCAATTTTTCGCAATATATTGAGAGAATTGTAGAGAGTGGCAATATGTTATATTGTGACATGGAAAAAAGCCAGGAATTATTCAGGGTGTCAGGGCTCCAATTGCCCGGATGCCTGAATAATCTTGGCTTTGATAAAATTTTACATCAGAGTAAAAATATTGTCAACCAAAATGATGTTACAGGAGAGGCGAATGTAGAAAAGGCAATACCAGTTTCAGACCATCCGGAACCGGATATCTCCATATCCAATTATGAATCTGGTGAGCCTAATCAGGTTAAATTTGATGTGAACATAGGGGAAGAGGAGGTACATAAAGGAGAAGCGGCTTTTGATGATGATGGGACAGTCAACTGGATATTTGTTGCCCCGGTTCCGGCTGATGCTGGAAAAGAAGAAATGGAACAGCAGGATACAGCGAAAACCTTGAAGGAAGACTGGGATAAGATTGTCGGCAGAATAAAGGAACTACTTCAGGATTTAAGGTATAAGAGTAAAGAATTTATGCGTACCATAGGAGCCAGCAATGCCGGGAGGACGTATACACAGGGTACGCAGCCAGGTGCATCCTCTGGGTACAGCAATATGAACCGGAACCAGCAGAGTGAGACACAAGAGACCGGTCAGAATAAAAATTCTTCTGTGCAGCAAAAAGCAGAGAGCAGTGATGCAAAAGCAGAAAAAAAGGCAGAAGAAAAAGCGGAAGCTGCTGACCGCAGTAATAACAATTCGGTCAATGATACGGAACAGTACAAACAATTAATCGAAAGCCATAAGCAGCTTATATCTTCCAGGGAAACAAGCCGCAGACCTTTGGTGATTAATGCCTTTGGGGGACCAGGTTCCGGTAAATCCACCAGCTGTATGGATATCTGCCAGCAGTTAAAGAAGCAGAACTATAAAGTAGAATATGTCTCAGAGTATGCAAAGGATTTGGTATATGATAAAAATGAAAAGCTGCTGGATGGTTCACCGGAAAGCCAGTTTGAAATTTTAAAGGAGCAGCTGAAGAGAGTAGACAGGCTGTACAAATCCGGAGAGGTGGATTTTATTGTTACGGATTCACCGATACTGCTTAATGAAATATACAATAAATCCCTTACGGAAGAATATGATTCAATGGTAGCATCCCTGCACAATGATTTTAATAACTTTAATTATTTTATGGAACGGGATGCTTCTGCATATCAGGAGGAAGGAAGAATCCAGAACCTGGAAGAAAGTCAGAAGATTGACCAGGACATTAAGCAGCTTCTGGGAGATAAGAAAGTCCGGTATGAAACCTATAATCACGATGCAGTTGAAAAAATTGTACCAGACATTGTCCATGCCTTTAACCGCCTCAATGGTATAGAAGAGGTTGTAACCGAGAAACAGAAAGCCTATGCTGAAAAAATTGCGCAGACACTAAATATCACGTTGCCGGAAAAAGCCACAAAAGCGGCATATAAGGCATTCATTAATGAAAACCATGAGGCTTTTTTGAATAGTAACGCACCGTTAAAAGAGAAAGAAGCCGGTACCGGAAGCTACCAGGATTATCTTGAAATGGTAACAAAGGATGGAAACAGGCTTGGTGATGTTCCAAAGGAGCATTATACGGATGAGCTGCTTCTTGCCGCTGTCAGAAGCTGGGGAGCGTCTGTCCGGCAGATACCGGAGGACAGGATAACAACGGAAATTGCAATGGCAAGCGTACAGCAGTACGGACAGAATCTAAAGCATGTACCGGAAAAATTAAAAAGTGAGGAAATCTGTGTTGCAGCTTATATCAGTAGCAGTGGAAAGTCTATATGCTATACTCCAAGGGACATGAAGGACAGAGTAAAGGAAGAGGGGCAGAGAAGGCTTGCGGAAAGTAATGGTGCAGTATCGAATGCAAAGCGTCAGATTGATAAGGAACAGATTCAGCAGAAGGGACAGGAGTGGGCATCCAGAATTAAGAACCTTTTAAAGGAGCATGAAACAGACCCGGATGCAATGGTAGAGGATATCGCATTTGCAGGTAAATTCTATCAATACTCTACACGTAATATCCAGCTGATGCGGCAGCAGAATCCGGGAATTACCTATGTGGCAAAGGCCTCCTTATTTAATGAAATGGGATACCATATAAAAGATGGCGAGCAGGCAATGGTAGGGCGTGTCCCACAATTTCATAAATATATCATCAATGAAAAGGGAGAACGTGTCTATTCAGAGAAGTATACTCCGGAGATTAAACAGAAGCTGAAGGAGGGAACACTGAAAGAAGAACAGGCAACAAAATTTGATTTTGTTGCAGCCTTTTATGATATTTCCCAGACAGATTGTCCGGCAGAGGATTATCCTTCCGTTGTTCATATGGGAATTCCTTCCGAGCTGCACCAGGATGCTTTTGATGCAATGAAGAAATTTGCAGAAGAAAATCTTGGCTTTAAAGTGATGGTAACGGATTTAAAATCCATAAGTCTGCGTGGCAGCTGTGAACCGGATAATAAGATTATCCGGATTGATGACAGACTGGAAGCAACAATGGCGTTAAGTACTTTATGCCATGAAATAGCACATGGTATCATCCATACATCAGAAAACAGTGCTAAAATGTCAGCCGCTCAGAAAGATTGTGAGGCGGATGTTATGGACATCATGTTGGAAGCATCACTTGGACTTGAAATCAATGAAAGCCGGAGAGACCATTTATTTAAAAGTTTTCAGGCATATAAGGAAGAGCAGGCATCAAGAGAACATCCATACGAGGTTACACTGGAAAAAATTATTGACCGGGTGCAGTCAAAGGTATTTCGCAAATATATAGATGATATTAATATTTGTTTGGATAAATATCTGCCTGCAGAGGGAAGCCGGAATGAGGAAGCGGCAGAAGAGGTGGTAAGAAATCTTGCAAAGCTGGATTATGCCTATGACATGAACCACGAAGCTTTGATTGATGGAAAGAACCCACTTTTTGACAGCCGCAGGATGGAAGATTACCGGGATTTGTACCGGAAGGAAAAAGATTCTTTCCGGCTGCATGGCAGCTTTATGCCAAAACTGGCAGTTTTCCGTCTTACAAATGATGGAGAAGGTTATAATATACCGAATGGTGGTGGTGATTTATGGGACCTTCGTGAGGTACAGTTGTTATATGATGACACGGTAGATAAGATTCTCAAGCATCCGGAACAGATAAAACCGGAAGAACAGCCTCATGTGCCTGTAGGAAGTATTGTCATATTAAAGGAAAATGTACTTTCAGAACCACGCATTTATCTTGTAACCAGGGATGAGGGCTTCCGGGAAATTACAGAAGATATGAAAGGAATGTATGAACAGGTAAAAAACAGGATTGACTGTGATTTTTATGTCCGGACAGAGTATCTGTGCATTCA
>JAXVOW010000083.1:0-1745 GCA_037301995.1 bacterium
AAAAAATCCTCAAGGAAAAGGGAGTGGATGCGAGGATTGATGCAGTGACCACCTCCACACTGACGGCACAGGATACCTTTGCGTGGAAGGAATACAGCCATTATAACTGTGACGGCTATGAAAACCATATCATCTATGAAGAAGATAGTATTAAGATGATTGGATATCAAAGTTCGGCGAATAAAGATTTTTTGTATATTGCAGATGACAATCCCGGACAGAAAATCTTTGAGTTTGATTTGCAGCGCGACCAGACAAACTGGCACAGCATGGAGGGCGGCGGCTTCCTTTTCAACACAAAAGTGTCAGACGAGGATAACCTAATCAGCGGCTTCTGTATTCTGGTTGCACAGGATGGTCTGCGGCTGGTACAGATTGACCGAAAAATTATAAAGAGATTTCAGAATGGTACTTATAACTGGGTGCAGAATGCAGGAAAGCTTCTGGGAACCTACAAGATTGATGATTTATATGGAAAACACCATTTTAAAATCGTGGCGGACAGCAGGACAATTTCTGTCTGGGATGGGGACAAGCTGGTGATTGATAACTTTGTCCTTCCGGAGAATGACTACGGATATGGTTTTGGCCCGATTACCAGCCATACCAACCATGGATGCCGCCAGCAGTCCTATTTCACCTTCCAGAACATTACCATGCAGACCATGACCGGAAGCAGCCTGTCGGATATCGTGGCAGGCTATGAATGGAGACCGGGTGCCTCCCACTATGTCATCAGCTTAAGTGAGGCAGAGGTGCCGGAGCTGTCAACGGATGAGGAAACCGCGGACCTTGCAGCGGCATTAATCCAAAATGAGGCAGCCTTTGTGGGAATCGGAAATGAGAGCAATGAAAACCAGTACCAGTCCCTGTTAAATGCCACAGAGACGGGAGGCATGTATACAGAGATTGGGGAAACCGGGACCACCATGGACAGGGTAAATGCTTTCCTTGCCTCGGATATCCTCTCGAAGGATTATTCCGTGGGGGAATATCTGACCACGGATGATATCCTTTCCTACGGGGGATACTACCGGGATGCGGAAAATGATGAAATCTATGAACAGCAGTGGGAGTATGAGTATGACCCGTCTGTGTTTGGCTCTTCCACAGGAGAAACAGAGCATATCGTCAGAAAGGAAAGCGAACCCCTTACCACCTTTACGGAGACCGGGGCATATGCCATCCGGTTAAAGATTCGGGATAATCCGGCAGGGGACAATGATGCCCTGGATTCCTACCGTTTATGGTCAGGAACCGATGAATATGAAAAGCTTGTGGTGGTACAGAGCCGCCCTGTGGCATCCGTAAAGGCAGAGGTTTCCGGGAATCCTTCGGATAAGACCACCTGCATTGTCAATACCACCTATGAGGCAGCTGATGCCGACCATCCGGCTGATACGGCAAAGGGAATCCGGGAGGAATACTATGCCTATAAGAACGTGAAGGACGCTGAATGGACAGAGGGCAGGCTGCCGAACCGTGTGGCGGTGGGGGAAACCTATCTTGTGAAATACCGGGTAAAGGATGTGGAAGGCACATGGTCATTTCCTGCCGTTGCAGTGGTGAAGACAAGGGATTTATTAAGCTATGAGGAGCCGGAGGATACCACACCGCCGGAAATCTTTATTGAAACCTCGAAAATGGAGGCAAAGGCAGGGGAGGAGCTGCGGATTGAAGGCTGGGCATCAGATGACTATGGTGTGGACACCTTTACCATGTCCGTAAACGGGGAAAAGGTGCTG
>JAXVOW010000084.1:0-5712 GCA_037301995.1 bacterium
GGCATCCTGTATCTTCTTGCCGGAATTGTCTTTTTGTTTTGTCATTCCAACATATTCTTTTCCATATTTATCTGTAATATAATCAATGGCTGCATGATTTGCCTCTTCGGAAATACGGACAGAATCTGTTCGTAAGTAAGTAATCAGACCAACACTGCCACGACCCTTTATTGACACTCCCTCATAGAGCTGCTGTGCAATTCTCATGGTTTTGCCCGTTGCAAAATTGAGTTTTTTCGCTGCCTCCTGCTGCAGGGTAGAGGTAGTAAAAGGTAATGGGGACTTTTTCGTTCTTGTTGTTTTTTTCAGACTCTTTACAGTAAGACTGGTTCCCTTCAGATTTTTCAAAAGCTGTTTCATTTCCTCTTCCGAATGAATCTCTGCTTTTCCCTTCGGGGTTTTCTGAAGCTTTGCCAAAAAAGATTTTTTGCTTCCCTCCGGTATAACAGCTGCCTCCAGCGTCCAGTATTCCTCCGGAATAAAGCTGTTGATTTCATCCTCACGGTCACATATGAGACGCAGTGCCACCGACTGCACACGCCCTGCACTGAGACCTCTTTTTATCTTTGCCCATAACAGCGGGCTGATTTCATATCCCACCAGCCGGTCCAGTACACGTCTTGCCTGCTGGGCGTCTACCAGATTCATGTCAATATCCCTGGCTTCTTTTAAGGAGCCCTTTACTGCATTCTTTGTAATTTCATTGAAGGTAATCCGCTTAAAATTCTTGTCCTCAAGCTTCAATGCCTTGGATAAATGCCAGGAAATTGCTTCTCCCTCCCGGTCCGGGTCAGTTGCGAGGTATATCTTATCTGCCTTCTTAACTTCCTTCCGAAGGGATGCAAGCAGCTCTCCTTTCCCACGAATCGTAATATATTTGGGTTCAAAATCATTCTCCACATCTATTCCCATCTGTGATTTGGGTAAATCTCTTACATGTCCGTTTGAAGCGACAACTTCATAATTACTTCCAAGAAATTTTTTGATTGTTTTAGCTTTTGCTGGTGATTCCACAATTACAAGGTTCTTTGCCATGACTTGGCTCCTTCCAGTTCCATTCATATTTTATTAAAGTTTAATTGCATAATAATTTCTAGCTGTTTCTACGATTACTCCGGATATAACCAGATGGTTCAACGCCATACATACCTCCTGGGGAGCAATCCGAACCTCTTCCATAATCTCATCCAGATATTTTGGTTCAATTCGCAAACAACTATACACCATTTTTTCAACAGGTGCAAGTAAGTTTTTTTTCACACCCTCTTCGCTCCTGTCAATAGCATTCAGTTTTGGTACCTGTTTATTGTCCATATGCAGCACTTCCAAAATATCTGCAACCTCTGTCACCATATGGGCTCCTAACTTAATTAAATTGTTACAGCCGACACTTTTTTCATCCATAATCCGTCCGGGTATTGCAAAAATATCTTTCCCCTGCTCTAATCCCTGGTCCACAGTGATAAAGGTTCCGCTTTTTTCCATTGCCTCTACCACCAGTATTCCATCTGCCAATCCCGCAATCAGACGGTTCCGCTGGGGAAAAAGCCCCGCCACAGGGGCAATGCCTAAGTTACTCTCTGAAAGAATACCTCCCTTTTTTTCCATTTTCATAAATAACTGGTAATTTTCTTCCGGATATACCCTGTCAATTCCACATCCCAAAACGCCAAGGGTATATCCGTCTGCCTCTAAAGCTCCGGCATGCGCCATTCCGTCAATTCCTCTCGCCAGTCCACTGACAATTGAAATTCCACACAGGGACAATTCCCTGCCGAAAAACCGCGCCATTTCTGCTCCATACCGGGTACACCGCCTTGCACCGATAACCGCAATGGTTTTCCGGTCCCTGGGCGGTAATTCTCCCTTCAGATAGAAACCGGTGGGAGGGTCTGGAATATTGCGGAACCGCTCCGGATAATCCGGGGAATCCGGATGAAAAAAACGAACCTGCTTCTCCTCTAATCTCTGGTAACTTTTTAGAATGACACTTTTATTTCTGGAAGCCAGAAAAGTTTCTAACTGTGCATCCCTTTGCAAAAACTGCTTAAGCTCCCTCTCACCAGCCAGATAAAGCTCCGCCGGTTCTTTGAACACATCTAAAAGCTTATAAATCGTTATACGCCCAATACCTGGAATATTATTAAGCCAGTACCAGTAATAATCCCTCTTATTCACCCTTCGGCACCTCCTCTGTAAAATTCAGGCATACGGTAAGACAGTGCTTCCCATATATGCTCACATTTCACCTTTTCGGAATGTCCCAAATCTGCGATTGTCCTCGCCACCTTCAATATCTTGGCAGCTCCTCTGGCAGACAAATCATACTGTTCAAACATTTCCCTGCGAAGCTTTTGTTCCTCTTCCCCAAGGCCGCAGATTTCATCCAGTAAATTCGCCGGGATTCTGGAATTAAACCGAATACCGTAGGGCTCCAGCCTTCTTTTTTGTACCAGCTGGGCAGTTACAATCCGCCGCCTGATAACCTCTGAGCCTTCCTCCTCCGCCATTCCGTACAGTTTCTCATAATTCATCTTTTTGACAGAGATACTCATGTCCATCCGGTCTAACATGGGCTCCGATATCTTTTGCAAGTACCGGTCAATCTGGGGCTTGGTACAGCGGCATCTGGAAAAATCCGGATAATATCCACAGGGACAGGGATTCATGGCTGCTACCAGCATAAACTCACAGGGAAAGGTATAGCTTCCCTGCAGTCTTGAAATGGTAACACTTCCATCCTCCAAAGGCTGTCTCATCATTTCAATAATATTCTTCTGAAATTCCAAAAATTCATCCAAAAACAGCACGCCGTGATGAGCCAGGCTGATTTCTCCCGGTCTGGGTATCTTACCGCCTCCTATCAGGGCATAACCGGTTATGGAATGGTGGGGCATCCGGAAGGGGCGCTTACATAGCAGTCCCTCCTCCGGCTCCAGCAAACCATTCACACTGTATATTTTCGTCAATTCTATGCTTTCCTCATAGGACAGCTCCGGCATAATGGTAGGAATCCGCTTGGCTATCATTGACTTTCCTGTTCCCGGAGGACCTGAATACAGAATATTGTGCATGCCTGCCACTGCAATCTCTGTGGCACGTTTCAATGTCTTCTGTCCCCTGACATCGGAAAAATCCACTGAAAATGATTTTACTTCCCCTGTTTCGTGTTTCTGAAACCGTTCTGCAGTCATCTGCCTGTTTCCCATAAGATGCTCCACCACCTGTTTCAGACTTCTGGCGCCAAATATCTCCATATCCGGAACAAAAGAGGCTTCCTTCCGGTTGCCATAGGGCAAAATTATGGTACGGATATTCATTTTTCGTGCATAATCCACCACCGGCAGTATTCCCCTTACCCCACGGATATCTCCATTTAATGACAATTCGCCAATCAACAGAATATTTCCCAGATTCTCCACAGGGATATAACCATATGCTGCCAATACTGCAATACTTATGGGTAAATCAAATACAGACCCTTCCTTCCGGATGTCTGCCGGAGACAAATTCACAGTAATCCGCTTCGGTGAAATCTGGTAGCCAGAATTCCTCAAAGCTGTCCTTACCCTGTCGCTTGCCTCCCGAACCTCAGATGCTAAAAAGCCTACCATATTGAACATTGGCAGACCTTCGCTTACGTCGGCTTCCACTGTGATGAGCCTACCCTCGACTCCATGCAGCGTGCCGCTAAGAACTTTACTATACATGGAAACTCCTATTCCATCTTAAAGTATGAACAAGTATATTATACTATACAGTATAGAAAGATGCAAGAAAAAAGTTTGCTGCAATCTATAACAGCAAACCCTTTTCACTAATTCAAAAGCTTTTTCAATTCATCCATAAAAATATTTACATCCTTGAATTCCCGATATACCGATGCAAATCTCACATACGCTACCTGGTCAAGCGCCTTTAATTCATCCATGACAATTTCGCCCACAACAGAGCTTTCAACCTCTTTCTGCTCCATATTGAAAATCTTTGTCTCAATGCGGTCAATGCATTTTTCAATCTCATCAACGGAAATAGGACGCTTATGGCAGGATTTAATCACACCCGACTCAATCTTTGAGCGGTCATAAGCCTCTCTGATTTTATCCTTTTTTATAATTATCAGCGGAATGGTCTCCACCTTTTCATAGGTAGTAAAACGCTTTCCGCAGTCATCGCATTCTCTTCTCCTCCGGATGGAGCTGTTATCATCTGCCGGTCTTGAATCAATTACTCTTGTGTTATCCTCGCCACAAAATGGACATTTCATATTTGTATCCTCCTCTTATGTTCCTTAATCATCTTTCATAATTGCCGCATCTAAACATACATCTACCAGAATAATATCCGGTCCAATCCGTACCACATCACAAAAACGGATATAATACCGCACACACTTTCCAAAGCAGGAAAAAAACCGGACCGGAGCCGGTACAATCAATGCACATATCTGACCATTACAGGGGTCAAATTCAATATCCGCCACACAACCTATCCTTTTACAGTCCTTGCAGTTAATTACTTCCTTCTGCCTCAAATCAAAAAATGTCATAAGGGCACCAGATTTTTCTTATTATAACAATATATGCCCGTATTTGAATATAAAGACGCAGAAATTGTGATTTACATAATATGTTTACGTCCAAATTATACATTATATGGGAAAAAAAATCCACTAAATTCTTAACTTTTTGTGAAAAACTTTTCATCTTATTTTTGATATGTTAGAATAAGGCACATGTGGATTATGGAAAAACTTTACACAATATACAGTTGAGGTGCATGAAAATGAAAAAAACAACCGAAAATTCAGATAATATTACGGAAACCGCTGAAAAAAAAACGTCAAAGAAAACCAGACAGAAGGAAGAGGAAAACCTGTATGTGGAGGATGCTTTAGCTCTGGCAGGACTGTCCTTTAAAGAAAAGCTTGCCTACAAAAGACAGCTGTACAAAAAACGGATTTCCACCATGGGAACAAAAGACAAGATATTTTATACCATCCGCTATTATAAATGGTACTTTGTCAGCCTGGCTGCCATTATCATCTGCCTGTGCTGGACAGGAAGAGCCATATACCGTTCCTCATTTCCTACCCTGTTAAATGTTGCAGTCCTGAATGAAGCCTTCAATGATACCGTCAAGGATTATATTCCGGAAGCCTACCGCGAATACTATCAGCTGGACGACAAGAACTATATTAAGGTATATACAGACTTATTCGTTTCCTCCACGGAAGACACAACAGAGGTCGGAACCGCAATGACGGATTATCAGAAGCTTGGCTTTTATAATATGTCAGATATGCTTGATGCCATCATTGGAGATGAGGAAGCCCTTACACTGTATGCTGCCTCCGATGACACAACTGCCATTGATTTAAGCATGGACGAAGACCTGTACAGTAAAATAGAGGACCGGGTTATCACCATGTCCGACCCAAGCGGCATAAAAAATGACGGAAAACCATATGCTGCTGCCATTGATATCAGCGGCACGGATTTTGTAAAAAACTGTAATATCAGTTACGACAAGGTATATCTGATGATACCAAGTACCAAGTATAAGGATAATCAGGGAACCATAGACCTTATCAAGCTTATTTTCGGACTGTAACCCTTAGATATCTGCCGCCAAGGTAATACAATTAAATTTCACTATCACTTCACTTCTACGCTGTGTAAATGGCAGAGAGGTTCTGGCCTGGATTTGTAC
>JAXVOW010000085.1:0-14653 GCA_037301995.1 bacterium
TACCAGATATCCGAAGGATGTGATGACCCAGTATCTGTATGAAGAGGAGGAGGATTCGGAGGAGGAGCCTGGTCACTATGATTATTCTGTATTGGAGCCGGCGTTAAGGGCGCGGGGGGCAAGATACCATGTGAATTTGAAGGAGATAGAGCAGTATTACAGTTATTCCAGTGTCGGTATTCTGGAAGCCAATGCGTTTCGACCAGATTATGAGGGCAGCATTTCTGACATGACGGGATTTGTCACATTGGAGGTAATGACGGTGGAGGATTTTAATAGCCGGATGGGTTCTTCCTATGATGTGGAAAAGGGAAAGGTATTGGTATATACTTCGGAGGATGCAGCGTTATCGGAAGAGACAGTGAAAATTGCAGGCCGGGAGTATCCGGTTTCCGGAAGGGTACAGGAGGTTCCCGAAGTCAGTGCCCTGGATGCCGATTTGGGACAGCTGTGGCTGATTGTGCCTGACCTTGATATGATGAAGGAAATCCGCAGCGGCATAGACAGCGCCTTTGAGGATGGCGCCTATACCGTGATATATTATAATTTTAACTTTGATTTAGAGGGTAAGGATGAGGATAAGAAGGCATTTTGTACGGATTTAAGGAATGAAATCGATGAAACCGGTATTGCCCATGCAGCAGCAATTGCAGATAGCTATACTACGAGGCAGGAGCTATATGGTATATACGGAAGCCTGTTTTTTATCGGAATTTTCCTTGGTGCATTGTTTTTGATTACTACTGTACTGATTATCTATTACAAGCAGATTTCGGAGGGGTATGAGGACAGAGAACGGTTTATCATTATGCAGAAGGTGGGAATGAGTGAGCGGGAGGTAAAGAGTGTGATACGGAGCCAGGTTTTGCTGGTGTTTTTCCTGCCAATTCTTCTTGCAGTGGTGCATGTCTGTTTTGCCTTCGAAATTATTAAGAAATTACTGATTATAATGGATTTTACAAATGTGTCTCTGTTTATCCTGTGTACTATTGCCACGGTTGCGGTATTCGTTATCGTATATGGGATTGTGTACAGCTTAACGGCAAAGGCCTATTACCGGATTACGTATTCAAACTAATATTTTTGCTTGACAGTAGCTGTTTACACACATTACAATAGTGACTTAGAGGCAGGGCATTTGAGCGCATCTGCCAGATAGGATACGGAGGTATGTAATGATGAGTGAAATTCCTTATAAGATTTACTTGGAAGAGAAAGAGATGCCTACACAATGGTATAATGTGCGGGCAGATATGAAGAAAAAACCGGCGCCGATTTTGAATCCGGCAACCTTAAAGCCGGTTACATTGGAGGAGCTTTCCGGCATTTTCTGCGAGGAGCTGGGAAGGCAGGAACTGGATGATACGACGGCCTATTTTGATATTCCGGCAGAGATACGTGATTTTTATAAAATGTACCGTCCGTCTCCGCTGGTTCGTGCATATTGTTTAGAGAAGAAGCTGGATACACCGGCACATATCTATTATAAGTTTGAGGGCAACAATACATCCGGAAGCCATAAGCTGAATTCTGCCATTGCCCAGGCATATTACGCAAAGAAGCAGGGACTTAAGGGTGTTACCACCGAGACCGGTGCCGGACAGTGGGGAACTGCACTTTCCATGGCGTGCTCTTATTTTGATTTGGACTGTCAGGTGTATATGGTAAAGTGCTCCTATGAGCAGAAGCCGTTCCGGAGAGAGGTTATGCGTACCTACGGGGCACAGGTCACACCATCACCTTCCATGAACACCAATGTGGGACGTAAGATTAATGAGGAGTTTCCGGGAACCACCGGAAGCCTTGGCTGTGCCATTTCCGAGGCTGTGGAGGCGGCAACCAGCCAGGAGGGTTACCGCTATGTATTGGGCTCTGTGCTTTCACAGGTTTTACTGCACCAGTCTGTAATCGGTCTGGAAACCAAGGCAGCCTTGGATAAATATGGAATTAAGGCGGATATGATTATCGGATGTGCAGGTGGCGGTTCCAATCTGGGTGGTCTGATTTCTCCTTTTGCCGGAGAGGTGTTAAGAGGGGAAGCGGATTATGATATTATTGCAGTAGAGCCGGCTTCCTGCCCGAGTCTGACCAGAGGTGCTTATGCATATGATTTCTGTGATACCGGAAAGGTTTGTCCGCTGGCAAAAATGTATACATTGGGAAGTGGATTTATCCCATCTGCAAACCATGCAGGAGGTCTCCGCTATCATGGAATGAGCTCCGTTGTTTCTGAGCTTTATGACCAGGGCTTGCTGACTGCAAGAAGCGTAGAGCAGACGGAGGTATTTAAGGCGGCAGAGACCTTTGCAAGAGTAGAGGGTATTTTACCTGCTCCGGAGAGCAGCCATGCCATTAAGGTAGCAATTGATGAGGCAATGAAGTGCAAGGAGACAGGCGAAGCAAAGAATATTGTGTTTGGCTTAACCGGAACCGGATATTTTGATATGGTGGCATATCAGCGGTATAATGACGGTGAGATGAATGATTATATTCCAACAGATGAAGAGCTTGCAAAATCCATCAGCCAGCTGCCAAAGATAGATTAATTGTGATTTTGGATATTATGGCTTAAAAGATATAGAAAAGGTACCGTTCCATTTAAGAGCTATGGAACCGGTACCTTTTTATATGAGCTGCGCTCTCTGTGACAGAAAATAAAAGGCTTTCCTGTTACAGATAAATGTGATTTGGAAGATTTACCAGCATCCAGTCTAAGATTCCCATACACATGGTAAAACCAAGAATCAGGAACATGAGAACAATGGACCAGCCGTCATAGGTAAAGGCTGTTTTTTCACTTCGGGAATTTGCCACCAGTATTTCTATGCCAAGCAAAATCAGGGTAACAGGCCAGTAGTTCAAAATAGCTGTATAAGTAAGCTTTGGCACAAACAGGTGGACAATCAGCAGGACGCCCAGTACAATCAGGATACATCCAAAGGTAATTGTGCCAACTCTATGCGTCTTCATCCTGTGTAAGCTCCTTTCTTTTTCCGTTAACCAGCTTTATACCGACAATAATCAGGATAATGGAAATTGCCATGGTCGGCAGCTGGTAACCAAACATATCAATATAATTGTACAGGTACTCCGGAACCAGTACCCTTATCCAGGAGGTGAGGATATCCCAGATTCCGGATATGCCGAGGATAATCAGCAGGAATGCCAGAATATTGCGGTACTGCTTAATAAATTTTCCACGGTTCTTTTCAAACTCCTCCACAGGAGGGATAAAATGGTCCTCCAGGGAGTGAAATTCTTCCTCTGATAATGATTTTAAATTGTGAACATTGAAAAAGCTGTAAAACCAGATAATGGGAAGAAGATAAATCAGGGCGTCAAATCCTAAAAGGGACGCACATGCAATACAGCCCCAGAACAGCACCATAATGCTTAAGCCCATTTTCCGGAATCCCATGTAAAGCTCGCCTGCCCCTGGAAGCAGGGAAGCAATAAATAACCAAAAACCTCTCTTTTGCTTTGTCATAAATATGACCTCCATTTCTTATTTTTCATAATCCTCATATAACGAAACATTTGTATCATTTCTGTTTTTTAGTAAAGTCTGCATTCACAATGCCGTCGGAGAAATCCTGTAACCAGCCTGTAACATACTGGCTTCCATTGGTTAAATGCTCCAGTATGGTGCCAGATACATCTCTTTGTATTTCCGTCTCTTTTTGGGAAGTGGTATCCGGCTGGGGTAAAGTCTTCAGCTGGCTCTGGGTGACAGAGGCTGTCACCATAATAAGCAGGGATGCGGCAACTGCGGCGCTGACCTTGCAGCCGTACAGGAATAATTCCACACGTCTGGAAAAGCGTTTCGGTGCTGACAAAGCCTGCATATCCGGCTGCTGGCTTCTGGTAAGGATTTGTTCCTTTAAATAATCCGGCATTCGTATATCCTGTTCAAGGCTTTGCTCCGGCAGCCCTTCCGGTATCCAGTGCTCCAGCTGCCAGGCTGTTTTCATTGCCTCCGGCATACTGTCATCTGCTAACTCTGTTTCTGCCATCACGGACAGTAATTTTATAAATTCAGAATCCATCTATGGTGACCTCCTTTCTGTCTCTTTCACATTTTCTTCCTGTAATTGTTTTTTTAACATTGCCTTGGAACGGTATATCTGGGTCTGGATTGTCTTTACATTGGAATCCAGCATTTCTGCAATTTCCCGGGCGGTCCGTTCCTCGTAAAAATGCAGCCGCGCCACCTCATTGTAAGGCGGTTTCAGCCGGTTGCAGGCTGCCAGGAGGGAATTCAGTGTATCCGTCTCTAAGTATGTTTCCTCTATGGAAGGTGTTTCACCTGTATTTTCCAGATACACATCCTCTGTGGGCAGGAGCCGTCTGCTGGCGCTTTTCAAAAAGTCCAGGCATTTCCGGGAGGCGATTTTACACACCCAGGCCTTTTCATATGCCCTGTCGAAATGATTCAGGTTCCGGTAGGCGGAGAGAAATACATCCTGGGTTAAGTCTTCTGCGTCAAAAGGGTTCAGGCAGGTCTTATAGCAGATGGAATACACAAGATTACCGTAGGCATCAATCAAATGTTCAAAATATTCAGTTTCTGTGATAAAATCGCCTCCCTTCTGACTGCTTACACCTATTATAACGACAGGTATGAAAAAATGTCTTCATTTTCATAAAAAATAAGTTGAAAAAAATAAGCTGTCTTAGGAAGTACGCCTAAAACAGCTTATAATAATGGGTATCTATAAAACCTTGGACAGGAAGTCACGCAGGCGGGGATGCTTTGGATTACCAAAGAATTCCTCAGGCGGTGCACTCTCTAAAATCTGCCCGTCATCAATAAACAGTACCTTGTTGGCAACCTCTCTGGCAAAGCCCATTTCGTGTGTGACGATAATCATGGTCATGCCCTCCTTTGCAAGGGCTTTCATTAAATCCAGCACCTCGCCGACCATTTCCGGGTCCAGAGCGCTGGTGGGCTCGTCAAACAGAATCACATCTGGATTCATTGCCAGGGCACGGACAATGGCAACACGCTGTTTTTGTCCGCCGGATAATGTAGACGGATAGACATCTGCCTTATCCTCCAGCCCGATTCGTTTCAGCAGCTTTAAGGCATTTTCTCTGGCTTCCTGCTGAATCTGAGCCTTTGTTGTGGTAACAGGAACCGGAGCTTCCGGTTTCTTGCGGAAAATATTTGTAACAGGAAGAAAGAAGTTTCTTCGCTTTGCCTTCTTCAAGGTCTGGCACTGTACATAGACAGGAGCCAGCATGATATTTTCGATTACCGTTTTATTGTGGAACAGGTTAAAATGCTGGAACACCATTCCCATGTGCCGGCGGTGTATATTGATATCCACCTTCGGGTCTGCAATATCCACACCATTAAAGATAATTTGTCCCCCGGTAGGGTCCTCCATACAGTTGAGACACCGGAGAAAGGTACTTTTACCGGAGCCTGACGGTCCGATGATAACCATAATATCCCCTTTTTCAATGGTAACATTAATTCCGTTTAATACCTTATTATCACCAAAATGTTTTTCAAGATTAATGACGTCTATCACTTTTTCTCAGGCTCCTTTCCATAAGTTTGATGCCTAAGCTGATAATCAGCACAAGGACAATATATATAAGTGCCATAACCAGATAAGGAACCATAAATTCGTAACTGTTACTTCCAATATAGTTAAATGCTACATAAAGGTCAGCTGCACCTACAAAGCTGACGATAGAGGTTTCCTTAATTAAGGAGATGAATTCGTTACCCAGGGTAGGAAGTATATTTTTTACTGCCTGTGGGATAACAATTTTTATCATGGATGTGCCGAAGCTCAAGCCAACCGCACGTCCAGCCTCCATCTGCCCGTGATCCACCGACAGGATGCCGCTTCGCATAATCTCGGATATATAAGCGCCGCTGTTGAGACCGAACACCAGGATTGCCACCTGGACATTGGATATATGTATATTTAAAATTGGAAGCATTACATAGTAAAACACCAGTAACTGCACCACCATTGGCGTACCGCGGAATAACCCTACGTAGAAGCTTACAAAGGCATTTAATATGCGGGGCATGCGCTTATATTTCGGAATGACGCGGATGGTTGCTAAAATGGTTCCGATTATAATGCCGATAACCAGTCCCAGCACTGCAATCAGCAATGTATTCCGAAGCCCCTCTAATACCTTGGTATAGCCGCCATACTGTATAAAAATTTCTAAAAACTTATCAATTTTCTGACTTAAATTCCCCATTATTACTGAACCTCATTGATGGCAGAGGTAATGCTGGCAGCCGGAGCAGAATCGATGATAACATACTGGATATTACCATTTAATAAATCCTGTACAGCAAGGGAGCCGTTTTTGTAGCCGACTGTTTCCATGGAAAAGCCGTCAAAGCCCCATTCCGTATCACCTTCACAGTAGAACTGGCCTGTTGTGCCCGTCTGAACGCCTACCTTTACACTGCTGTCCTTGCCCTTTAAGATTTCCTCAACGGAAGCAGCATCTGTGCAGCTGTCAAAATCCGTATTATCTGAGGTTACAATCAGTCTCTGGGAAGCGCTGTAGTAAGGATTGGAGAAATTCACATATTCCTTGCGGTCTTCCTTGATAGTAAGTCCAGCCATGGCAATATCGCATTTCTGCTGTCCCACAGAAAGACATACCGCATCAAAGTCCATGTTCTGGATTACCAGCTCCTTGCCTAATTTGTCTGCAAGTCTGGCGGCAATTTCCATATCGATACCGTAATAGGAATCGCCCTGGGTGTACTCGAATGGCTCAAAGGCTGCATTGGTGGCAACCACCAGCTGGTCCTTGCTGTTGTCTAATGTGCCGGAGGTGACAGCCTGTGGAGTACCGTCGCCAAAGTAGTTATTGCAGATTTCATCTAAGGTACCGTCCTCTGTAATCTCCGCGATAAAGTCGTTGACCTCGTTCAATAAATCCTCTTGTTCCTTATCTACGCCAAAGGCATACTCTTCATCTGTCAGGTCGATTTCAATGACCTTTGCAGTTTTTTTGGCATTGTTCCCACTTTCCTGCGTATTGCCGCTATCTGCCTGGTTTCCACAGCCTGTCAGGGCAGTAAGAGCCAGTATTGCGGATAATGCCAGTGTGGCATACTTTTTTAATTTCATAATATTCAATCCTTTCTTTATTATATAGATTTTAATTAACGGAAACAATATATCATTTTATGAAAACAAATGCAATGCAAGAATGAAATAAAGAAAGAAAATTTTGCGGATATGCAGGATTGTTATAGAAATGACGTGAAAATTCGTAGAATAATTATGTGCCACATAGTATACTGAACATAACGATTACCTGGTGTTAGTAAAAATGAAAGGAGAAGGAATATGTATCTGGTATTTGATGTAGGGGCTACTTATGTAAAGTATGCATGGATGACGGCAGAGGGCGTGATTGAAGAAAAGGGTAAGATTCCCACAAAGAATAAGCCGGAGGACGGTGTACAGGATTTTGTGGAATCCCTGGCAGGGATTTATGATTGGTATAAGGAAAAGGGCATTGTAGAGGGGATTGCCATGGGGCTTCCGGGACAGATTGATGTGGATAATGGCATTGTGTATGGTGGAGGAGGAATCCGGTATATGCACAATGTGGAATTGCAGAGGCTGATGTCCCGGCGGTGTGATAATGTCCGGGTATCGCTGGAAAATGACGGAAAATGCGCTGCACTGGCGGAGGTCTGGCTGGGAAATGCAAAGGATGTAAATGACGCCTGTGTTCTGGTGTTTGGAACCGGAATTGGGGGAGCCATAATTAAGGACAGAAAGGTTCACAGGGGAAAACGTATGCTGGCAGGAGAGGTTTCCTTTATAATTGATGAAATGACAAGAGAGGATTTGACCAGACTTGGCAGCATAGAGGAGCTTTCCATGTATGAGGCGATAGAAAAGGTGCCATTTTACTGGGCTGCCCATGGGGCAACCGGCGCAGTGTGCTACTGGCTTTCCAGGAAAAAGCAGCTTCCGGTGGAAGAGGTGACAGGGGAAAAAATCTACCAGTGGATTCGGGAAGGAGACCGGGAAGCGGCAGAGATGATGGAGGATATGTATTTCAGTATTGCAAAGCAGTGCTGTAATTTCTTTGTAAGCTTTGACCCGGAGGTCATTCTGATTGGGGGAGGAATCAGTGCAGAGCCTGCGTTTGTAGAAGGAATTAAACGGTATGTAGAGCAGTTAAAAAGGCTTTCCATCATTTATGATGAAATAAAGATTGATGTATGCAAATACCGGAATGACTCCAATTTATTAGGGGCATTATATAATTTTAAGCAGAAATATGATAAGTAGCTTCTGATTTGGATATGTGTAACAGGGAACACCAAAAATATATAAATTAAGGAGGACACAGATATGATTTTGACAAAGAAAAAAATGCTGCCGAAGGATTTTTTATGGGGAGCGTCCACCAGTGCTTATCAGGTGGAGGGAGCCAATTTGTCCCATGGCAAGGGACCGAGTATCCAGGATATTAAGAAGGTTCCAGAGGGAACCAGCGAACTGGATGTATGTGCAGATTTTTATCATCATTATAAAGAGGACATTGCCCTTATGGCGGAAATGGGTTTTAAGACCTTCCGTTTTTCCATTGCATGGTCCCGGATTCTTCCGGAGGGAACCGGAGAGGTAAATCAGGAGGGAATCGATTTCTACAATGCTGTGATTGATGAGTGCTTAAAATATGGCATTGAGCCATTGGTGACCATGTTTCATTTTGACCTGCCGGCGGCTTTAGAGAAAAAGGGCGGCTGGTCAAGAAGGGAGAGCGTGGATGAATTTGTAAATTTTGCGAAAATTTTGTACGAAAATTATGGGGACAGGGTAAAATACTGGCTGACTATCAATGAGCAGAATATGCTTACTCTGGTGGGAGAAGCCATAGGAACCTGTAATCTGGAGGGCGTCACAAACAAATATAAAAAGCTTTATCAGGAGAATCATCATATGCTGCTTGCCCAGGCAAAGGCGATGAAGCTTTGCCATGACATGCTGCCAGGTGCCAAGATTGGTCCGGCTCCAAACATTTCCCTGGTGTACCCTGCAAGCTGCAAGCCGAAGGATGTGCTGGCTGCCCAGAACTTTAATGCCATCCGCAACTGGCTGTATCTGGATATGGCGGTCTATGGAAAATATAACAATCTGGTATGGGCATTTTTGGAGGAGCATGATGCGGTTCCGGATATGGAAGAGGGAGACATGGAGATTATGGCTTCCGGGCATCCGGATTTTATCGGATTCAACTATTATTCCACCGCAACCGTGGAATGGGATGACGGAAGCGGCAGTGCAGGCTCCGTTGACCAGCAGAACGGAGGAAGCGAATCAGGGGTGTATAAGACCTTTGCAAATCCAAATCTTCTGCGCACGGAGTTTGGCTGGGAAATCGACCCGGAGGGCTTCCGTGCAACAATGCGTGAGATATACAGCCGGTATCATTTACCGATGATTGTGACGGAAAATGGTCTTGGGGCTTATGACAAGCTGACAGAGGATGGCAAGGTTCATGATAATTACCGTATCGAATATTTGCGCCGGCATATTGAGCAAATCAAGCTTGCGGTTTCAGAGGGTGTGGAGATGATGGGCTACTGTCCATGGTCTGCCATTGATTTGGTGTCCACCCATGAGGGTGTGGTAAAGCGTTATGGCTTCATCTATGTAAATCGGGATGAGTTTGATTTAAAGGATTTGGCGCGTTACCGTAAGGATTCCTTCTACTGGTATAAGAAGGTAATTGAGACGAACGGAGAAGACCTGACAGATTAATATGGATATAAGAGAAAAGACTGCTGTATATGGGGCAGTCTTTTCTTGCATTTTCGTACATATTTTGATATAGTCAGTATAGATTTGAGAGGTGGCAGGATGAAACGTCGGGAATGGATGAGAAATTGCATAATCTATATGCTTCTGGCAGTATTTCTGGTTGCCGCAAGCGGGATGGGACTTGATGAAGGACATCAGGTTTTTTTCCGTAGTTCAAAATCCGGGGCTGAGGTATTAAAGCCGCAGACCTTTCTCCCTGATGTGGATTTACATATCTTTCAAATTGAAGAAAAAACCTCTGCCATTGTCAGTGTCAGAGGCTTGCGTAACAGCCGTACCGATTATTTTTCACGCTACGGTCTGTTTTTCATCTGTATCCTGGCGGTTCTGCTGGGAATTTCCAGATTAAATCAGGAGGTGTTTGTCCTCCATGGCAACCGGTATGTGCAAAAGCGGCGGTACATTATCTGCTTTATACAGGATACCGATGGGCGGAAAAGAATCTCATAACAGCCAGTGAAGGGCAGGCTGTGTCCGGGTGTAATTTTATAATTGAATAAATGCAATCTGTTTCCTTTACTGGCTCCTTGTTATAAGTATCGTGATGATTTATGAAAAAGGAGTATGGGATTATGGATATTTTATTATGGATTGTTGTTATTATCGGAGGCGGAACAGGATTACTCTCCTGTTTATATATTATAGTTTCTTTGTTTGGCATGATTGGGTATAAGATTTACCGGAAAATCAGATATCATGCATCCCTGTATGATTAGGAGGAGAGTAATATGGATATTATCGTAATTATTATGGGTGTTATTGCCGCTGTTGCCGGTGTTGCAGGCTTTATAATGGAGCACAGGGGCAGCAGGGATAATGACAGCACTGAGAAAACAGAATAGTGAATATGCCTGTACATGAGTGATATCATGACAGGCATATTTTTTAAGATTTTTTACGCTTCCGCACTGCTTCCGACAGTAGAAATTCTATCTGTCCGTTAATGGAGCGGAAATCTTCATCTGCCCATTTTGCAAGCTCGTTCCAAAGAGTAGGGGACAGACGAAGCAGTATCTGCTTCTTGGCTTTTTCCTTTTCTTTTACTGATTTTTCCCGCAGCCGGATATCGGCTTCCAGCGCTTCTAAGCGTTCTATACGCGCCTGCAGCTCCGCTTCCCGCTGCTCAATAGCGCTCTCTTTTTCTGCCATAGAATTCCCCTTTCTAAGCAAAGTACTCACAGGTATATATTAATAGATGGAGCTGCTGTTTACAACCGGCTGGGCTTCCCTGTTTCCGCAGAGAACGACTAAAAGGTTGCTTACCATAGCGGCTTTGCGTTCTTCATCCAACACCACAATTTCCTCTTCACCAAGCTGCTTGATTGCCATATCCACCATACCCACAGCACCTTCCACGATTTTCTTGCGGGCGGCGATGACAGCAGAAGCCTGCTGCTTCTGAAGCATAGCGGCAGCAATCTCCTCGGAGTAGGAAAGGTGGGTAATACGGACCTCCTTTACCTCAATACCGGCCTCCTCTACACGCTGTTGTAATTCTTCCCGCATGGATTCCGCAATTTCCTGGCTGCTGCCCCGGAGCGTTCTCTCATGCTCTTCTTCATTTTCGTCCTCTTCTAATAAATCATATGGATAAAGACGCGTAATTTTACGGATGGTGGAATCGCACTGTATGGAAAGATAGGTGCGGTAATTATCCACATTAAATACAGCCTTTGTAGGGTCTACGACCTTCCAGATGACAACTGCACCGATAATAATGGGATTGCCCAGCGCATCATTTACCTTTTGCTGGCGGTTGTTCAGGGTCATTGTCTTCAGGGATACCTTTTTCTTAGGAAGATTCAGGTTTAAATTGGTAGCAAGCTCCTTTCCCTGAATAGAGACCTCCGTAGCAGGTTCCTTTTCCTCTGTGACAGGTGCTATAGAGGTGGCAAATGGATTTGTGTAGAAATATCCGGGTGTCTTAATGGTTCCATAATAGTTACCAAACAGCGTTAATACGACTGCTTCCTTTGGATTTACGATGTGAAAACCACCCCACATAACGGAAAAAACAATGATTCCCATCGTGGCAAGTATGACCAGAAGCGTTCCGGCAATTCCATAATCTGCCTCAAAGGCAAAACCGCAGACGATATAACCTGCAATACATAGAATGTAGCCTGCAATCACAAGAAAAAGCATGGCGAATCCATTGGTTTTGGTAATCTCCCGTTCTGTTACATCTTTTTGTTTTAAATCCTCATTCATAAGAGCCTCCATTTCCTGTACCTGATGTACATATGTGATATCATTTTGATATCATAATAATATGATAAAGTAAAGAATATGTCAATTGTTTTTTATAACTTATTTTTGTGCTATACTGGTTTTTGCCCATGGAATATGTTATGATTTAAATAATGGATTACAGACTCGTGAAGGATGTGAAGAAATGGCAGAAATTCAGTTAACAGATTTAATAGATGTAAAGATATTGCAGCAGATTCAGGACGCTTTTTCCGGATATACAGGAATGGCGGCATTGACAACGGATGCGGATGGGGTTCCTGTGACAAAGGGAAGCGGTTTTACGGATTTCTGCATGAATCTGACCAGAAAATCAGAGATTGGATGTAAAAGGTGTGAGGAATGTGACCGGAACGGTGCTTTGCAGACCCTGAAGGAAGGCAAACCGGCGGTATATTACTGTCATGCCGGTCTGGTGGATTATGCAGCTCCTATTATGGTGGAGGGCAAATTTATTGGCAGCTTTATCGGAGGACAGGTCCGAACCGCTGAGATTGATGAAGCGGATATGAAAAAAAGGGCTGTAGAAATGGGAATTGACCCGGAGAAATATGTGCAGGCGGCAAAGCGGATAGCATTGTTAGAAAAACAGGATATTGACCGGGCGGCAGAATTTCTTTTCAGGATTTCAAAGGTTATGTCAGAGATGGCTTATAAAAACTATGAGGCATTAAAAAACAGCCAGAAGATGGAGCGGGCAGCACGTTCCCAGGCAGCATTTGTTATGGACATGAGTCTGAATGTGCAAAAGAGCATGGAAAGCTGGGTGGCAATGACAGAGCAGGCGCTGGACAGCCAGAGCAGTAATGCCATGGAGCATACGATGCGGCAGATTATCTCACAGGGAAAAGAGATGTATTCCTCCATTGAGGATACCGTGGAATATATCCGGATGTCCGGCGGTGAGGTGGAATTGTTAGAGACGGAATATTCAGTCAGGGAGCTGTTGGAACAGACCGTAGAGAGTACCAGGGCAATATCCGGAGTGAAGGAGCTGGAGGTGGATATTGCAATTGCGGATACGGTACCGGATTATCTGCTGGGTGATTCCGGACGGATTGGACAAATTGTAAGCAAGCTGCTGCAGAATATTTTGTATCTGACAGAGGATAAGCAGATAGATATCCAGGTGTCTGGTTATCCGGCATCCTATGCTACCATGCTGGTGTTAAGGGTGGGGAACAGTGGCTGCCGGATATCGGAAGAGCGTTTTCATGACATTGAGGAATATTTGAGAAACAGTGGGCAGCGGCTCACTGGCTTAGATGAAAACAGCGGGTTTGGCATGTCCATGGTTTATCTGCTTATCCGGCAGATGTCCGGTAAGCTTATACTGGAAAAGGCGGATAACGGAGGCATGGTATTTACCGTTAATTTGCCGCAGCTGGAGATTGGAGAGGATTGATACGTTATGTTTGACAGTGTGGAATATGCAGAAGCCTTTGATGAGTTTCTGATGAAAATGGAACAAATTCCGGATTTGGTGCATCCCGGTACACAGGATGCGCTGGACCGTATCTGCCGGCTGCTTCGTGTATCCAGGGTAGAGGTTATCTTTTATGAGACAGCGAGACATGAGGCAATGAAAAAGGGAAAACGGATAATTTTTTATGAATACGGAAATGTGGATAAAGACCGTGTATTTCGTAAACAGGAAATAATGAAGAATGGCGGCATTGCGGTTTATAAATTATACCAGAAAACAGGGGAACCGGACTGGGATGCTGTGGAGTCAGAAAAGCTTACGGTGCTTGCTAAAATGATTTTCACCTTTAATGGACGCATCCGGGTTATGCATATTGCGGAGGAACTGACCTATAAGGACCAGAGCTTGGGAATTTTCAGCATTCGTTATTTTACAAGGCATGCCAATGCGTTGATTGCAAACCATGAAATTGGGGATTATGCGGCATGCTACTTTAATCTCAGACGGTTCTCCCTGATAAACCAGCAGCTTGGACGGGAAAGAGGAACAAAGGTCATGAGAGCCTTTGTGGGGCAATTGCAGGATAAGCTGGGTGCTGCGGAAGCGGTCTGCCGGGTTGGCGGTGACAACTTTACGGTATTGTTTTTAAAGGACCATTTAGACCTGGTGATGGATTATCTGAGGGGAACGGAAATCATATATGAGGATACCACAGGTGAGAGCGTAATAGTTCAGGCAAATGCAGGTTACTATATGATTCCCGAAGAGTGTGAGAATGCGGACTATATTATAGACAGTGTAAGCACGGCGTTGAATATTGCCAAGAATGTTGCAAAAAAATCCTATGTGTTTTTCGATGAAGACATGGTAAAACAGCAGACTATAGCGAAGCAGATAGAGAATATATTTCCGGAATCCATTGAAAAAGAAGAATTTAAGGTATATTACCAGCCCAAAATCCTGCTTAAAGATTATAAGCTGGCTGGGGCAGAAGCATTATGCCGATGGTATCATGACGGCAGGCTGATAACACCGGGAGAGTTTATCCCTGTTTTAGAGCAGACTAAGGCAATCTGCCTGCTGGATTTTTATATGCTGGAGCATGTATGCCAGGATATACGCAGATGGCTGGATGAAG
>JAXVOW010000086.1:0-1282 GCA_037301995.1 bacterium
AAAAAATTGGCAATAAAATTGGCGGATATATAGGATGCCGCACTATGGTTCAGGGGAAGCCTTGGAAATAAAAGCTTTAACAACGGCTTCATTTTATAAGTCATTTTTTCAATCAGACCGGAATTTTGCGCAATAAACAGCATTCCATTCCACATACTGACAACCCCAGCCATGACAAATAATAATTCCACCGCTTCCTTTGATGATGCAACCACGCCCTCGCATACCGCTCCTAGATTCCCCTGAAATGCCGCAACAACGATTCCCACTAAAATCATTCCCGCCCATAGATAATTCAGCATATAATTCCTCTCAAATGGTGCTTCATTGAAAGTATACGGGAAAATCCGTAAAAATAGAACTAACCCCTCTTTATGGGATATATATGAAATGTCTTTTGGACATTGCTCAATATTCCCTGCCAGAATGCCACAACGCACATGCAAAATAGAAAATAGCCTGCCCGGTACCATTTTTCCCCGGTAATATTTAAAATCCAGACCAGAGGTGAACCGTGGGAGGGCTTATTTAAAAACCAGAAATTCGTCCCCAGTATATTATTCATCCAGTGAAGCAGAATAAATCCGGCTATTCCAAACACAACGGGCATCCAGAAATCCCTCCATTCCGGAACCACCTTCTCCGCCACAATAAGCCAGATTCCAAATGCCACAATTAATCCGTGGGAAAGAAACGCATGAATATGCATATAGTTAAAAAACGGATACGCCTCCCAATTCGGGAACAGCAATGCACCGGCAGCTCCCGGAACACAGAGCAGGACATAAATTACACCCCAGAAGCGTTTTTCCGTCCAGATATAGAGCACAGCAATCCAAAGCGCCATACTACATAGATGAAACGGCAGAAATCCACTATCAAAATATCCCGTTATAATAAGAACCGTATCCCGGTAAACAGCCATCACCGGAAAGAGAATACCTATAATCCGGTTTACCTTTTTCTGTTTTTCTGCACTCTGCTCCACATACCAGCCTCCGCTTATGACGGTAAATATCAGTATGCCCAAAAGCCACAGCACATGACACATTCCAAACAGCTCGAATCCGCTTCCGGCTGACAGCTCTGTCTCAAATAAAAAAAAATCCTTCATCATTTCTGTTCTCCCTCGAAAAGGTTAAAAGGATAACAGCATCCGGATTCTGCTTTTCACCAAAGTATCCGTCCCACTGGCATCATAATCTACGCTGATATACTGCGTGTCCGGAAGCTTTCTGCGAATAGCAGGATACAGCCCCCTTCCACATACATGGCTCGGCAG
>JAXVOW010000087.1:0-4472 GCA_037301995.1 bacterium
AACGGGTAATCTCGTCTGCATACATAATAACCCTGCCTTCACTGTTACGTGCAGCACGTCCAACGGTCTGTACCAGTGAGGTCTCGGAACGGAGAAATCCCTCCTTATCCGCATCCAGAATCGCAACCAGTGTAATTTCCGGAATATCCAGACCCTCTCTTAACAGATTGATTCCCACTAACACATCGAAAACACCCATACGCAGGTCACGTACTATCTCAATACGCTCTAAGGTATCAATATCAGAATGAAGATATTTCACTTTCACTCCCTGGTCTCTCAGATAATCTGTCAAATCCTCTGCCATACGCTTTGTCAGCGTTGTCACTAATATTTTATTGCCCTTCTCCACTTCTTTGTTCACCTCAGACAACAGGTCATCCACCTGACCCTCCACCGGTTTCACCTCAATTAACGGGTCAAGAAGCCCGGTTGGACGGATTAACTGCTCTGCACGAAGCAGCTCATGATCTGCCTCATAATCAGACGGTGTGGCAGACACGAACATAACCTGGTCTAACCTCTCCTCAAACTCATCAAACCGCAATGGGCGGTTATCCATGGCAGAGGGAAGTCTGAAGCCAAAATCCACCAATGTCTGTTTTCTGGAACGGTCTCCCGCATACATACCCCGGATTTGCGGTACCGTAATATGAGACTCATCTATAATCATCAGAAAATCATCCTTAAAAAATTCCAGCAGAGTATTGGGAGTTGCTCCCGGCTCTAATCCAGCCAATGGTCTGGAATAATTCTCAATACCGGAACAAAAACCTGTCTCCTTGAGCATCTCCATATCAAAATGCGTCCGTTCACTGATTCTCTGTGCCTCAAGAAGCTTATCATTTTCCTTAAAGTATGCAACCTGCTGTTCCAGCTCTGCTTCAATCTCCTCCACAGCGCGCTCAATCTTGTCCTGTGCTACAACATAGTGGGAAGCAGGGAAAATAAACGCACAGTTGATTCCTCTTTTTACCTCTCCGGTAAGAGGGTCAAATTCCACCATACGGTCAATCTCATCTCCAAAAAACTCAATACGGATGGCATCCTCAAAGGTGGAAACCGGCAAAATCTCCAGCACATCCCCATGTACCCGGAAGGTTCCCCGTTTAAAGTCCATTTCATTCCGTTCATACTGAATATCAATCAAATCCAAAATCAGCTTGTCCCATTCATAGGTCATTCCGGTTCGGAGAGTAAGCATCATTTCCTCATAATCCTCCGGCGAACCAATACCATAGATGCAGGATACCGAAGAAATGACAATGACATCCTTCCGCTCAATCAGAGCTGCGGTTGCCGAATGTCTTAATTTATCAATCTCATCATTGACGGAGGAATCCTTCTCAATATAAGTATCAGTAGAAGGTACATACGCCTCCGGCTGGTAATAGTCGTAGTAGGACACAAAATATTCCACTGCGTTCTCTGGAAAATATTCCTTAAACTCACTATACAGCTGGGCTGCCAGGGTTTTGTTGTGTGCAATAATCAATGTCGGTTTATTCAGCTGTGCAATTACATTCGCCATGGTAAAGGTCTTTCCGGAGCCGGTAACCCCTAAAAGTGTCTGGAACTGATTACCCTCTTTGAAACCATTTACTAATTGTCCGATTGCCTGGGGCTGGTCGCCGGTAGGCTGATATTCGGAATGTAAAACAAAGTGTTCCATAATGGATATTACACCTCCTGTTTTCAAAAGTACAAAATAATATACTATTCACAACTGAATAGTAATATAGGGAACAAATCCTTCCGCCTACGGTTGATTCATTCCCTATGTATTCTTCATGATGCTAGTATAGCACAGTACTATTATCAATGCAACGGAAAATTTGAACATCAGTTCGTGTTTATTTCCGGCGAGGGAAGGATTCTGCTCAAAAAATAAGATTTTTCCATAAACTCAAGATACAGTTATTCTTTACGAATTCTGCTTTTTCATGTATAATGAATAAATAATGTGTTATTTTTTGGTAAATTTATATAGGGAAGTTACAAACGGAGGTATTCTGCTATGAACAAACAAAACAACAGACTGGCACTATCCGTGCTTGCTGCTCTTGCAACCGGAATTGCATTAATTTATACCCTGATTATGTACCATGACATTATTTTTGCGGTAGCCGGAATGAGCATTCTATTTCTAATAACCGCATTTATTCTGACACAAAACCTGATTGCCTTTTCCACTATGAAGAGTAAATCCATGAATGTCCACATTAAAGACTGCATTGATGATATTTCCACCCAGCTGGAGGCGATAAATGGCTGTCAGTCACAGATAGGAAAGGCAACCTATCTCTATACAAAACAGACTGCACAGGTAATCACACGGCTGGAGGATAATTATGCTGAAAGCCAGATGACATTATATAAGAATCTTTCCTCCTTATCCAATTTGCAAAACAAGGCAACCAAGCTAATCATAAAATATGACCAGAGCAACACCACCAAGCTTATTTCCACTATTAAAGATTTGCGGAACCAGCTAAGTGAAACCCTGATTCAGGGCTTCGACCAGATTCAGCCAAATAGTGCAGAAATCATCTCCGTGCTGGAGGATATTGTTACATATTTAAAATCACAGCCCGATGGAATCAATGAGACAATGGGTCTGCAGCTCAATAACATAGCCCATGAGCTTCAAAACGTTTCCGTCCAAAATGATATAACGAACCAGGCAGCTGTGGAATTATCTGAGCCGGAAGATATCTCCATCCCGGAAAATGATTCCCCATCTGTTACACCTCCGACAGACAAGACTCCAAATGATATGTTGTCGCCAGATGAAATTGCTGCTCTGTTTGCCGCTACTGAGCCTGCTCCAGACAAGGAAAAAGAATCCTCCTTCACTCCAACCTTTACCGTGGTTGGCAAATCAGAACCGGAAGAGGAAAGAAGCTCCGAGACTCATATCACCTCAGATGTTAATACTTTAGATGAAAACCCGGACAAACAGCTTTCCCCAGATGAAATTGCCGCATTATTTGCTGCAGCTGACCCGACACCTAAAAAGGAGGCTTCCGATACAACAGATGCGAGTGCCATGAATCTTTTAGATGATTCAAATAAAAAGCTATCTCCAGATGAAATTGCTGCACTATTTGAATCATTGGGATAAGGAAATTTATTATAGTAATCCTGCACTTTATAAAAGGGCTGTCTCATGCGAGGCAGCCCTTTTATATTTCCAAAAACAATTATGCTGTTTATTTTTTATAGAATGTATAAGAAGTAGTACAATCAGAAGGCATACTCGTCTTCGTGACAGTGGTATCCTTTGTGTCTCCTGCATTCCGGTATGTCACTGAGAATACCGAATTTCCATACTTATTCTTTGATATGCTGTTTACCCTGCAGAACGCCCCGGTAAATTTATTTTTATAGCATACATAGACTGTAGTTGGCTTGTAAAGGGAAACATTATTATAAGAGTATGTGGAATAAGGGGATTTATACGAACTCATACTCTTATTCACGCCATAATTAATTTTCTTCTTATTACTTACTTTTGTATATACCGGTTTCCCTTCTTTGTCATAAGTTAACACAACAATACTTGTTATACTGTAATTCTTATCGGCTGCTTTGACCGTAAGCTTTCCGCTGCTTCCGGATAAAAAGGCTCTCTTGGAAGAAGAGGAGAAACTGTAAGCACTTTTGCTATCAGCCCTGGTCAGCTTCGTTTTTCCTAACTGTACAGAAGAAATTACTTTACTTGTCTTTAATACCTTATACTGCTTGCTGTAAGTAGTTTTAATCACATTACGAGGCTGGCAGTAAACATACTGTTTTTTATCCGCTCCTGTTTTAATTGTGGCAGCCACACAGCTCCAGCCGTCAGAATAAGTTTCCGCATAAATTTTCTTACTGGATACTCCCTGATAATAGGTATCCCCTCCATTAGTCGTCTTTTTCTCGTATAACTCGGTGCTCTGCTTTCCATCATTATCCTTTAACTTATAATAGGAAACTGTCTTACCATTTACCGTTTTACTGGTTGAATATAACATATCCAAATCTTCTTTTTCATACTCTACCCATGAAATTGTATAAGTTCCAGTCTTCAAAAAGCGAATGGTGTAATCGTTATACGCCACATATTTTCTTGCATTTTCAGTTGCATTTGTATAGTCATCATACTGGACATATGCATCAGAATCTTTAAAATATGCTTTTGTCTGGTAATAAAATCCGGATGGATGTGTATCTGTCACAATTGTTTTAATTTTTTTCTTATATTTATTAGCTGACTTATTGTTTATCTTAAGCCCTGCCACATTATTTAACGTCCTCTCATAACCCAATGTACAGACAACCTTGTTCTCTGTAACCTTCTTATTAATGGTTTTCGCTTCTGATACCATACCTGGAATTATCATCGCTGCTGCCAAAACAGCCAGTATCACTGACCGCTTACATTTACTAATATACCTTTTCATTCTTTTCACCTCCTGTTAATACTGCCA
>JAXVOW010000088.1:0-12948 GCA_037301995.1 bacterium
CACCTCCGCATCTCCCGGAATCTCAAAGTCTTCTATAACCACATCCTTAATCTCCGACACATTGGAAATTACCTTTTTCACCTCTTCCAGAGATTTGTCAGAAATAACCAGCATGGAAAAATCAAAGTCAAACTTTTCGTCCTCAATATCCTGTACCACCGGCACAGATTTGATTATCTCGCCAACGCTCTCTAAGCCCTTAAATACAAGGAATGCACGGGCTGCCTTCAAAATACAGTTCTCATCAATATATACGGTAATGCCATATACATTCTTGTTCTGCGCCTTCGCCTCCTGAATTGCATTTTTTTCGAAATCCGCAATGCTGATATGTAAAAATTTGCGCTTATCCTCATTGTCAGAGGCTGCTGTTTCCTTTTTAGCTTCTGCTTCCTTTGCAGGCGGTTCCGGCTGTTCTCCTCCGGCTTCCAGGCAGGCATTCAGCATACCTATAATCTCTTCGTTATCGTTTTCTCCCTCATCCGAGGTTTCCACGATACAGCCCAGATATTCCTCAATTGCATCCAGGCACTTAAATACAACATCCACTAAATCAGGCGTTACGCTCATTTTTCCGTTCCGGATTTCTGAGAATACGTTTTCCATGTCATGGGTCAGCCGCTGCATACGCTTAAATCCCATTGTTCCTGCCATACCCTTCAGGGAATGGGCTGCCCGAAAAATCTCATTCACAGTATCAATATTATCCGGTTCTGCTTCCAATACTAAAACCTGGTCATTCAGAGTCTGTAAATGTTCCTTTGTTTCATCAATAAAAATTTCAAGATATTGACTTAAATCCATGTTAAAACACCCCCACCTTTTTTATTATTTCTTTGCCAATCTCTTCTAATGGTAATACAATATCTGCCATGCCTTTTTCCACAATGACCTTCGGCATGCCATAAACAACGCAGGATTCCCTGCTTTGTGCAATCGTATACACTGGCTGTCCGGCTTTCAGGCTCTTTATCCCCTCATAGCCGTCTGCGCCCATGCCGGTAAGCACCACACAGATAACCGAATCCAGCGCCAGACAAGACGCACTTGCAAACGTGATATTCGCACAGGGCTTTAATCCATTCACCGGCTCAGCATCATATTCAGAAAAAATGATTTTCCCGCCGGAATCCTTTTTCAGCTGTAGATGGATACCGCCTCTTGCAAGATACACATGTCCTTTTTTGAGAACCTCACCATCCACTGCCTCACTAACTGAAATCTCACTGACATCATCCAGACGTTCTGCCAGGGAATTGGTAAACCCCTTCGGCATATGCTGTACAATTACAACCGGTGCGTCCAGCTTCCCGTCAAGAGTGGGAACCAGTGTGTGTAATGCCTTCGGACCGCCTGTAGAACAGGCGATAATGACAAGTTTGTTCCTACTGTTTGCTGCCATATCTTCACTCCGTCAACTTTGTATCATAAATCGGCTGCATATAAGCACCATTCATATGCATTCATTATACCAAAGCCACATCTACACATAAGTGTATAATAACATTTTTTCAAAAAAAGAAAGTATTATATAACACTTTCTTAAATGTAATATAATACTTCTATTCCATTCCCAGCTGCTTGGAACGGTTCTTTCTCTGTTCATCAAAAATAAACCGTATGATTTTCTCCCGAAGTCCCTGATCCATGCGCCAGAACTGGATATGATGGTCATATATGGTATTGTTGTTCTGGTTCCGGAAGGAACGCAGCACCCACGAATAAGCATACACCATTTCTATCTTATCCTCTATTGTTATGCCAAACCGTACCTGAACCATAGCGTCCTTTTCTGTGTGGAAGTCGGACACATAATGAATCCCTCCTCCGCTCAAATCCAGCATTACTGCTTTTTTCCAGTCTAACTGCCATTCATCTGCATTATATGCATTGCCATTTTCCAGCATTTCCCGTTCTTCCTGTCCCAATACCCGGTATTCAATGGGCATCCGGCACTCGTAACGGAAATACTCTCTCCTTTGAACCTTCTCTAAACCTGTTTTCTGTTCAATTTCCAACAACAGCAGGGAATCCTTTTTATAGCGGCCCATAACCTCCACTTCACAGCGCAGCAGTCCGGATTTTGTGTAAAAGGTTGCATAAAATCCATGTCCCACACTTAAAGGAATTACTTTTCCCTCCTTTATTGGCATTGCAACAAAAATGCGGTCCGGCTCCTGTCCTTCATCCAGCACCTGGCTGACATAAATATCCGTCCCCTTGCCCGGATACACCGAAAGACGTGTCTCAATTTTTTCTAAATCCAGTTTGTCCCCAATCTCAATCCTATTATCCATACTCCCCTACCTGTTATTCTTTTTTGATTTGATAAAGTTAAGCAGTACCTTTGCAATCCCCATTTTCGATTCCTCTTCCTCCGGAACATCCAGCAGCTTATTACAGATTCCCCGGATGTGAATTGCCGCTTCGCTGTTCGGAGCGCTTAAGGAAACCGGTTTTTGCTCAATTACTGCATTGGCAATCTTTTTATCCAGCGGAATATAGCCGATATATTCCAGCTGTATATTCAAAAATTTAGAAACAACAATGCTGATTTTATTATATATTTCCTGTCCCTCTTCTCCATTCTCTACCCTGTTGGCAATCACCTTGATGGATTTCTGTTCCCGCTTAAAATCCTTTTTCCGGTTTACCGCCTTCAGCAGGGAATATGCATCCGTAATGGATGTGGGTTCCGGTGTCACAACCAGTAAAACCTCCGGAGAGCTCAGCACAAATTCAATTACAGAGTCTGCTATCCCAGCCCCGGTATCGATGATTATCACATCATAGAGGCTGTCCAGCTTCACCAGCTTGGCAATCAGCTTCTTAATCCGCTCCTTATCCAGATTCACCAAATCCTGCACGCCGGAACCGCCGGAAATAAAGCCGATTCCCATAGGACCCTCTGTTATTATCTCCTCGATGGTTTTATTGTTATAAATTAAATCAACCAGATTATATTGTGGACGGATTCCCAGCATTACCTCTACGTTTGCGAGTCCAAAATCCGCATCCAGAATCACCACATTTTTTCCCTGTTCCTTAAGCTGCAGCGCTAAATTAACAGAAATACTGGTTTTTCCAACACCACCCTTTCCACTGGTAACTGTAATTACCCTGGAGGATGGAACACGGTCATTTAACATTTCCACTTTTTCACGTAATTTATCTGCCTGGTCCATAGCCGTCGCCACCTCCTAAAACCTGCTTGGCGATGATTTGCGGATTCATAACCTCTATATCATCAGGTACATTCTGTCCATAGGAAACATAGGATAACGGTCTTCCTGTGTCCAGCTTGATATTCAGAATGTTGCCAATTGCATCCGTTTCATCCAGTTTTGTAAAAATCAGATTACAATCCGTTATATCTTCATATAAAGCTGTAATCTTCTTCAAATCCTTGTATTTCGTTGTGGCACTTAAGACAAGATAAGTCATCATGCTGTATTCCGAAAAGGCATCGAACAGATTCTTCAGGTCATCCACCTGTTCTTTATTCTTATGGGAACGTCCGGCAGTGTCCATCAACAAATAATCGTAGTCCTTATACTTTGACAGAAGCGTATCCAAATCCTTTTTCTCATAAACCACCTCTACCGGGATTGATAAAATGTTGGCATAGGTCTTAATCTGTTCCACTGCCGCAATCCGGTAGGTATCGGAGGTAAAGATAACAATCTTCTTTTTCTCTTCCAGTAGCAGCTTAGAGGAAAGCTTTGCAATTGTGGTGGTTTTCCCCACGCCGGTGGGACCTACAAAAAAGATTACTTTTGGTTTTTTATCATCCTCATTAAAGGATATCGGCTTCATTTCCCCTATTTTTAATATTATCTTCTGATATACCATGGACAGCATATCCTCCAGTGTACGGATATTGCCAGAGCTGGTAATTTCGTCCATAATCTGCTTTGCATAGGTATAAGACACTTCATTGCCGGTGAGCTGTTCAATAATCAAATCAATGGATTTGTTTTTCAGGCTGTCCTTTTCGGATATCTCCTCCTGTTTTGAAGGCTCTGCCTTTTTCTCCTGCTCCTTCTCCCCGTCTTCTTTATCGGAATCAGAAGCCTCTCTCACCGTTTTATTCCCGGCTGATTTCTGGTTTTCCTTTTTCTGGTTTTCAATCTGCTGCTCCAGCAGCATCGCCAGACTATTTAATTTCTCCTCTAATTCCTTTGCCTCTTTGGATTCCTCTGACTCTTTTTTCATCTCAGGATGAAGCTTCTCATCAATCTGGGCATTAAACTGTGAAGTTACCCTACTCTCCTGTTTCTTCTCCTGCCGCTGCTCCTGGCTGTTTCCCTCATCCACAGCAGCTGTCACCTCCACTTTGGTTTTCCGGAAAATCTTAAACATTCCCTTTGGTTTAATTGTCTTAATATTCATGACAATGGCATCCTTGCCAAGATCCTCCTTAGCAAGCATAATTGCCTCTGTCTCCGTGTTTGCCTGAAATTTTTTAATTATCATTAATAGTCACCACCCCAATAGATTGTAATTCCACATCCGATTCAATTTCATTATATGATATCACAATTAAATCATTAAAATAATCCTTTGTCAGCTTCTTAAAATACATTCTCACAATTGGAGAAGTTATAATAATCGGTGCCTTGCCCTGACTCTCCAGCTTCTTTATCTCCGTTTCCACAGAATTTAATATCTTCTTCGTGACAGCAGGGTCCAACGTAATATACGCCCCCTGCTCGGTCTGCTTAATAGAATTCATAATATCCTGTTCTATCTTCGGGTCTAAGGTAACAACGGTTGTCATTTCCCCATCTGAAAAATATGTATTGGAAATGGCCCGCTTCAGCCGCTGTCTGACATATTCCGTCAACACATCCGTATCCCTTGTTGTGGATGCATAATCTGCCAGAGTCTCAAAGATTGTAACCAAATCCCGGATGGAAATACCCTCTGAAAGAAGATTCTGTAATACCTTCTGGATTTCACCAACCCCAAGCAGCTTCGGCACCAGCTCGTCCACCAACGTTGTATTATTTTCCTTCACATTATTAATCAGGTTCTGTACATCCTGTCTGGTTAACAGCTCATCCAGATGCGCCTTGATAATCTCTGTCAAATGCGTGGCTATGATGGATGGCGGGTCCACAACCGTATATCCCATGGACTCCGCTCTCTCCCTCTGTGCCTCTGTAATCCAGATGGCAGGAAGATGAAAGGATGGCTCAAAGGTTGGAATACCTGTAATCTCCTCTTCCACATATCCCGGATTCATTGCCATATAATGGTCGAATAAAATCTCTCCTTCGCTAATCTGTATACCCTTTATTTTAATAATGTACTGGTTCGGATTCAGCTGTATATTATCACGTAAACGAATAATTGGTACAACCGCTCCCAGCTCCAGTGCAATCTGCCGCCTTATCATTACCACACGGTCCAGCAAATCGCCGCCCTGGTTCACATCCGCAAGGGGGATAATGCCATAACCAAATTCCAGCTCAATTGGGTCCACCTGTAAAAGCGCATTCACATTTTCATGTCTGCGAATCTCGTCTGCCTGAACCTCTTCCTCCTGAACCTCTTCCTCAATTGCCGCAACCTCCTCTGTATGGGCAATAAACCTGCCAAGAACAATCATTCCAAGTCCCATTGCCAGATACACCAGGATTCTGCCCTCACTGCGAAGGGGAGTGAAAACACCCAGGAAGCAAAGCGCACCACCCACCATATACAAAACCTTTGGAACGTGGAACAGCTGGTCAATCATAATACCGCCAATATTATCCGCCTTGGACGCCTTGGTAACCAGAATACCGGTTGCCAGAGAAATCAGCATGGAAGGAATCTGGGATACAAGACCGTCACCAATTGTCAAAATCGTATACCGTGACATTGCCTCTGAAATTTCAAGTCCCTGCATCATAACTCCGGTTATGATACCTCCCACCAGGTTGATGACCGTGATAATCAGACCAGCCGCCGCATCTCCCTTTACATACTTGGTGGCACCATCCATGGAACCGTAAAAGGCTGACTCCTGCTGGATTTTCTCTCTCCGTTCCATGGCCTCCTTATCTGTAATTGCCCCGGTGTTCAAATCCGCATCAATTGCCATCTGTTTACCGGGCATAGCGTCCAATGTAAAACGTGCCGTTACCTCAGATACACGTTCAGAACCCTTATTAATTACAAGTATCTGCACAATAACCAGCACGATAAAAATAATAGTTCCAATAACCAGATTACCGCCGCCGACAAAATTACCAAAGGTCTGTACAACCACTCCGGGCTCACCTGTCTGTAAAATCAGACGGGTAGATGATACATTCAGGGAAATTCTGAAGATTGTCGTAAACAGCAAAATAGTCGGAAAGCTTGACATTGCAAGGGTCTCCTCTGCATACAGACAATTAAACAGAATGATTAAAGCTATCATAATATTAAACGTAATTAATATATCTAAAAGAAGGGAAGGAATTGGAAATATGAAAAAGATAACGGCTGCCAACAAATACAAGCCAACAAATAAATCTGCCTTTTTCATACGAATCCACACCTCCTTATCTTTTTTTATCGTATCATATTAAAACAAATTATAAAATAGTAATATCTAACAAAATCTTTAGCATTTCACAATATCCGTTTATGCCGGATTAACTAACCTGATTGTGCAGCTGGTATACATATGCAAGCACCTCCGCAACCGCCTGGTAAAGCTCCGGGGGTATCTCAGTATCCAAATCCACATTATAGTACAGCATTCTGGCTAACGGCTTATTTTCTACAATATCTACATGATTCTCCTTTGCAATCTCCTTGATTCTCCCTGCCAGAAAATCTGCTCCCTTTGCAACCACCACCGGCGCCTGGTTCTGACCAGACTTATAGGACAGCGCAACTGCAAAATGGGTCGGATTTGTGATAACCACGTCTGCCTCCGGTATTGCCGCCATCATACGCCGCTGGGAAGCCTGCTGCATTCTCTGCCGCTGCTGTCCCTTTACCTTCGGGTCTCCCTCCTGGTTTTTGAATTCATCCTTTACCTCCTGCTTAGTCATTTTGTTATCCTCTTTGAATTTCCATTTCTGATACATAAAATCCACAGCTGCAATGACAAAAAACAGCATGCATATTTTAAGAAGCAGCTCTAAGATGATATCATACATCAGAAGAATATTCTGGCTTATGGACATATCATATAAAAGAAACAAATCCTTTGCATGGGCTGAAAACACACCATATGCAAGATACCCGATAAATACAATCTTTACAATGGATTTTAACAGCTCCATCAGGGTATTCAGGGAAAACATCCGTTTAATACCATTTATGGGATTCATTTTACTAAACTTTGGCTGTAACGGTTTCGCAGTCACCTTAAACTTAAACTGCAAAAAATTTGCAAAAAAGGCAACCAGTGCTCCAGTTAAAAGGAAGGGAAGAATTACAAGTCCCAAATTCAGGATTCCCTGACATAACAGATAGGAAAAACCAGCCAAATCAATACCGTCTTCCGCATATCGGGGAATCAGCGTATAGAAAATAGAAAAAGCCTTAATCAAACGGTTTCCTACAAAACCCATGGCAAATTTCAGACATAGATACAAAGCAAGCAGTGTTGCTGCAGTAACAATTTCCGTGCTTTTTGCAACATTACCCTCTTTTCTGACATCATTTAATTTTTTCGTGGTTGCTTCTTCTGTCTTTTCTCCTCCCGGACCTTCCTTTGCAAACATCTGAAGGTCCAGCGGCATTATGATTTTATATTCATATTTCATAGGTCTTAACACTCCACCCTAATAAAACACCTGCAGCATATCCATCACAATTTTCTGCATCTGCTCATTTATGTATTCTGTAATACTCGTTATAAATGGTGTGGTCAGCAGCAAAACGCTGAAGCCAACAAATATTTTTAACTGAATACCGATTACAAACATATTCATCTGAGGTGCCGTCTTTGCCAGAACTCCCAATACAACATTCAGCAGCATAATTGCAATCATAACCGGAAGACTAATCCGCAGTGCAATTACAAAATAATCCAGCATATATTGAACCATC
The DNA here is from genome assembly GCA_037301995.1 of bacterium. GTDB lineage: Bacteria > Bacillota > Clostridia > Lachnospirales > Lachnospiraceae > CAG-590. Next base: position 8,041 of record JAXVOW010000088.1, read on the forward strand.
ACATCATATAATGAGCCGCTGTCAATCTTTACATTCCCTATTGGAATCAGGATAAAGGAATCTGACAGGGCTGACAGAATATAGTAGTGCATATTGGAGCATAGCATAATAATCATTACAAGCATACTGTAAAATTCTGCTGTAATTGTTGTCTCTGTATTAAAATTCTGGTCAAAATTGGATACCATGGAAAAGCCCAGTTCCCTGTCGATAAACTGTCCTGCCATATTAATAATCGTAAGTGTAATATTTGCCGTAAATCCAAGACTTAAGCCCACCACCAGCTCCTTTAACAAAAGCACGGAATACTCCATAAATGTGGTATATGCAAGGGGCTCATAGGGATTGGTCGTAAACACCAAAAACGATACTGCAATTCCCAGCATAATCCGGACTCTTCTTGTCACTGTAATATTACCAAAAATGGGGGCAAAAGCCATTGCTCCCATCACTCTGACCAAAATTGCCAGAAAATATTCCAAATGCAAGATTGAAAATGACTGCTCAATCATATACCAGCTACCTCACGTAAGTGGAAAAGTCCTCAAATAAATGCGTCATAAAGGTTACGATATTATCCATAATCCAGCCACCACATAACATCAGAGTAATAAAAACACTTAAGATTTTAGGAACAAAGGAAAGCGTCTGCTCCTGTATCGATGTAACAGTCTGAAAAATACTTATTATTAATCCCACCAGTAATGACACCAGCAAAAGCGGTGCAGAGCACTTAATAATCAGCCATAATGCCTCTCTGGCTATATCAATTACAATATCCGTTGTCATACAATCACATCCAATCTAAATCATCCGTCAGTAATTAAAACTCTTTATCAGTTCACCAATCACTAAATTCCATCCATCTGCCATTACAAATAATAGGATTTTGAAGGGCATGGAAATGGTGGTAGGCGGCAGCATCATCATACCCATTGCCATCAATGTGGATGCCACTACCATATCAATAATAATGAAAGGAATATATATCATAAAGCCTATAATAAATGATTTTCTAAGCTCTCCCATCATAAAAGCAGGAATCAGCACAGAGCTTGGAATATCGGAAAGCTCCTTTACATCATCAATTTTTGCCAGATTCAAAAAGAAATTGATATCCTTTTCTTCTGTATTGCCAAACATGAAATCCCTCATAGGTTCCATACATGCTTTAAGCCCCTCTTCCTGCGTAATTTCCCCATTTGACAGAGGTTGAATTGCCTCTGTATTAATTCGTTCCATAGTCGGAGCCATAATAAAAAGGGTCAAAAACAACGCTAGCCCTACCAATACATTATTAGGCGGCGCCGATTGTGTACCGAGAGCGGTTCGCAAAAAATGGAACACAACTATAATTCTGGTAAACGACGTCATCATGATAACGATTGATGGAGCTAATGATATAACTGTAATTACCAAAAGCATCTGAAGCGTACCTGCAAGCGTACCTTCGTCATTGGAAGTATCCACGGTTATCCCCATGGAAAAAGGCACATCACTTTCCAGGTTCGTCAGGCTTTCGGTTTCATTATCAATTGTACTATCCGTAGTCCCCGTTGCTTTTACATGGTATCCTACACATAATACAGAAAAAATAATAAAATATGCAATTATGAACTTTTTAATATGAATATGTTCTTTTATCCGTCTTTTAATTTTGTTTGTCTTTTTTTTGTTTTTCATTTTTCATCTTATCCAATATATTCTTGAAATTAATCGGTTCTAATGATGTTTCCTGTTCCTTAATCTCTGTCTCATCCAGCCTGGCCAGCAAGGTAACATTATCCTTACATACTGCTATGGCAAAATATTGATTGCCAATTTTAATAATCTCAATGGTCTTGTTACCGGAGAGCCGAAACACCTCGATTACCTTTACATTACTGCGCTTATTCAATACATTAGACTGAAAACTTCCAGTAATACGCGCCGTTAAATATGCTAAAAACAGCACAAACACAAACAGCAGAATCAGGCAAACTAATTGTCCAATGCTTTCCAGACTGGAAGTATCACGAATTAAAAACATATTACTCAACAGCCTTCTTCACTGCTTCTAACACCCTGTCTGGCTGGAAAGGCTTAACAATAAAGTCTCTTGCCCCTGACTGGATACTCTCAATAACCATAGCCTGCTGTCCCATAGCAGAACACATTACAACGCTGGCATTCGGGTCCGCTTCCTTAATCTTTTTCAGAGCCTGAATTCCATCCATCTCCGGCATTGTAATATCCATTAATACCAAATCCGGCTGCGTCTCCGCATATTTCTCTACTGCCTTCACTCCATTTTCCGCTTCCCCTGCAATGGTATAGCCATTCTTAACCAGAATATCTTTAATCATCATTCTCATAAAAGCTGCATCATCACAAATTAAAATACTCTTTGCCATATTATATTCTCCATTTCATAAATACTTTATTATTTAATGATATCAGTTACCCTGACACCAAAACTCTCCTCAATAACAACAACTTCACCCTTCGCAACCAGCTTGCCATTTACCAATACATCAATCGGCTCACCGGCTATCTTGTCCAGCTCGATAATTGTTCCTGGCGCAAATTCTAATATTTCTTTAATGGATTTGCTCGTCCTTCCCAGCTCAACAGTGACATCTAACGGAACATCCATAATTAAATCAATATTTTCCTGCTGTGTAACCGGATTGAAGGCTGCATTAAATGGCTGGAACTGAACCGGTTGTACATTTACATCCTGAACCGGAGGCGCATAATTATAAGGTATTCCCTGCGCCGGTTGTCCCATCATAGGCTGTCCCGCAGGCGGCGCCTGATACATAGCTGCATTCTGGACAGGCTCCGGTGCTGGTGGTGCCGGCTGAGGACTGGCTGAAGCAGGTGCCTCATTCACCCCCGGAGCAGGCACTTCTTCTTCCTGGTTAGACTTAAATTTGTTAAATAACTCCTTTGCCAAATCCACCGGATACAGCTGCATGATACTGCTGTCTACCAGATCTCCAATCTCCATTCTGAAAAACACCTTCACAAATGAATTATTGTGAAACATTCCAAATTTAAACTCATCAATCTCATCTGTCAAATTAACCAAATCAGCAGAAGGCGGCGAAATATCAATCTTCTGATTCAGCATGGAGGATAAAGAGGTAGCAGAAGAGCCCATCATCTGATTCATCGCCTCACAGATTGCACTTAAATGCAAATCCGTCAGCTCATCCACTAAATTTGTTCCATCTCCACCCATCATCAAATCTGTTATTACTTTAACATCATCTTCACGAAGAATCAAGACATTATTACCCTCGATACCTTCTCTATACGAAATATTAATAAACACACACGGTTTCACATAATCCGCTACCAATTCATCCCACGTGGAAATTGATACAGAAGGGGTTGTAATCGTGACCTTCTGATTCACCAGGGAATAAAGTGTTGTAGCCGCTGTGCCCATACAAATGTTGGAAATCTCTCCAATTGCATCCTGTTCCTGTGCTGTTAAAACACTCCCTGAAGCAGAAGCCGGAGCCGCATCACCACCATCACTGTTCACATTGCCCAGTAATGCATTGATTTCTTCCTGTGATAACATTCCATCCATGTTCCTACTCCTCTCTTATTATTTCCGTTACCTTTACGGCGTAATTTTCTGCACCCGAACCCGGTAACGCTTTAAATTTAACAATATTACCAACATAGATATCCAATTCCTCATCTACGTGAGAATCCAGTTTAATAATATCGCCAACCTGCAAATTAATAAAATCCATTACGGAAATACTGCTTTTCCCAAGCAGCGCCTTCATTGGAATCTGCGCCTTATTAATTGCCGTCTCAATAAAGGTGTTATAAGATTCTTCATCCTTGTTCTGCATCGTGGAAAACCAGTATTTCGTGTTAAGCTTGTCCATAATATCCTCCAACGTCATAAAAGGCAGACAGATATTCATAAGACCCTCCACTGAGCCAATCGCAACATTAATTGTTACAATCGCAATCATTTCACTTGGTGAAATAATCTGGGCAAATTGAGAATTTGTCTCAATCCGCTCCAGTCTCGGATGAATTTCTATTACATTTTGCCACGGTTCCCTTAACAAATCAACCAGAATCGTGAAAATCCTCTCCAGAACACTCAGCTCTATCTCTGAAAAATCCCTTGACTTATCCAACGGTTCTCCCATACCGCCAAGCATCCGGTCAATAATGGCATACCCTAAATTAGATGCCAGCTCTATAATAATATTGCCATTCAATGGAGCAAAATTTACTATCCCAAGCAATACCGGATTGGATAGTGCATTGGAAAATTCAGAATAGGTAACCGCCTCTGAATTCATAACATCTACCTGCACGTTCTTGCGCAGATACGCCGGAAAATTGCTGGAAACCAGTCTGCCAAAATGCTCGAATATAATCTCCAGGGTTCGCAAATGCTCCTTTGAGAATTTGGCAGGTCTGGCAAAGTCATAATCTTTAATTTTCACTGCAGGCTCATCATTTATGTCATCTACATCCAGCTCGCCTGAACTAAGCTGTTTCAGCAACGCATCAATCTCATTTTGAGATAACACATCTGCCATATTCTCACCTCCAATAGTCCTTTCATCACCTTACAATTATTCAATAAAACTATTGGGTTGTAAACTTACTGAAGGATACATTATAAATACACTGTGTAGCATATTTCTTTTGAAGATTATCCAAAATCTGCTTTTTAATCTCTTCCTGTGTTTCCTGGTTTGTCACCTCTGCATAGGTATAATTCTGTACCACATTCCGTGCCTCGTCAAAAACAGCGCCAGATGCACCTTCCAAAACAGTCTTAAGTGTCTCATAATCCTTAGAAGACTTATCCAGTCCCAGGGTAATCCCCATCTGGACATAATGACTGTCTCCGCTTCCATCATCCTTTAAATTAACAAC
>JAXVOW010000089.1:0-4059 GCA_037301995.1 bacterium
TTGCAAAAATCGTTAAATCATACTGGTTAATACAGTCCTCTTCAAAATAACTGTTTTCCCAGACATAACTGCAATTTTCCTGGTGGTCGCAGAAAACCTGGTCTCCAAGAATATTTTTATAAAAGTAGGGCGTTTTCAAATCAAAGATAAAAATACCCTGTTTTTTTAGATAGTGCCGCACATGGGAGAATGCAGACCGGACTTCCCCGGCGGTGAGCAGATAATTGAGACTGTCACACACGCAGTAGAATCCGTCATAGCAGGTATCTCCCAAATCCAGCTCCGTCATATTCTGGTAAAGAAGTGTGACATTTTTGGCATCTGCAAGCTTATTCGCAGCAATGGTAAGCATATCCGTGGAATTATCAATGCCAATTACGGAATAACCGGCATCCGACATGAGTTTGCAGAGAGTGCCGGTTCCGCAGCCCAGTTCAACCAGTGTTCCGTTAAAGACGGAGTTAGCATGAAAGAGCTTTAAAATATACTGGAACCATTCCTGATAGGGGATGTTATCCATAAAATTATCATAGACATAGGCGAAGCTCTGATAACAGGTTGACATAATGTAAATCTCTCCTCTGTTTTGAAATATAAATGAAAGAATACCGCAATAATAAGTGGGGACTTATTACTACGGTATTATCAAGTTGCCAAGTATATGAGAAAATGGTCCAGTGGACCATTTCTGAGTGCCAAAATCAGCAGTCAGGTCTAATAATCCAATTTGTCCTGTTCCTCTAATACATCCGGGTCTTCCGATACATCTGATAATCCTTCGTTTTCATATGCGGTAACCTTGTCATTTTCTTCTGAATTGCCGGAAGCGTTAAGGTTATCACTAAAAGTGATGGTAGGAATAGAATCATCCGAAAAGATTTCCTTTATGTCTTCCTTTGGTTCGGAAATGCTGTCAGAGGACTCTGCCACATCATCATCATCATCTTGTTCCTTCTGGTTGATGGTTATGGATGTATACTCTCTGTTTTTCTTGGCATCCTCGGAAAAGACATCATTGAATGCGGTATCATCGTCCTCCTGGTCATCAAAGAGGAAATCGTCTTCATCCTGACAGAATTTGTCGGATACCTTTCCAAAGAGCTTTGAAAAACATTCTGTGGATTTTTTATAAATTGTGCTTTGCTTAATCTGGTCGCGGAACACATAACAGACACCACCGATAGCAGCAGCCGTTGTAGTAAGGGCAAGAAACTTGCCAAGTGTATGATTTTTCTTTGCCATAATAATCTCCTTATTTTCATTTTTATTGGGTCAATAGTTACTTTTATTTTAATACGATGGGAAAGAAAAAGCAATTCTTTCTTACACGAATTCTTAAATATAATATGTGAAAATCCGGGAAATATCATTCAGTAAACAGACAAGGTCTGGCTTTTTATTTCAAATTTCAGGATAAAAGCGGTTTTTGACAGATTTTGTACAAACTGTACAATTTCTATTTGTCATAATAGCTGAAAGAGATATAAAATTCAGTTGTAAAATTGGCAAAATTGTGATATTATTAGAAATAATCAGGTGAATTTTATTTATTTCACACAAAGCATAATGTAAGGAGGAGTTAAAATGCAGAATTTGCCAGCAAATGTTACACATAGTAACGATACGAATATTATTTCAATTGCAGCATCTTCAAATAAAGGTATGTTAATCCGGTTCCTGAATGAACAGGTTGAAGAGGGCTTTTATGCATTAGTCATTGATTATTTAAAAGACCACAATTTTGATTTATCCACTATGCTGGTTGATGATGACGTTAAGGCACAGTGTACAAAATTATATGAACTGGGCGAATTTGTTGATGAGAATATTAAGAAGCCGGGGAAATATGAGATTGAAGAGTGGATTGAACCGTTGTTTAAGTTTGTTTATGGAGATATCAATCCAACGGACACAGATGCGATAATTAATACAACAGGCATCTACCGATATAGTATCTGGCTGATTTATCTGTACCAGCTTGACCGTTTTGGGGAAGCAATGCGTCTGATTGGGGAGAGAGTGGCACCGTTGCTGATTAATACCTGCTATCAGATTGCGGATGCAGATGACAGACCCGCAACCTATGACAAGGCTGTTATGGGGTATATGGATTTAATTAATGTGGTAATGGAGATGGATTTGCCGCCTTCTGCATCAAACTCTGAGGCATATATGACAAATTTGGAAGTATTGTATGATTATTTTGTAGAGGACACTCATGTGGGCAATGATTATAAGATTCAATTTAGTATGGGAATGTTTAATTCCTATATCCGCAAGCAGGATTATAACAAGGCGTTTGAATTTTATGGTCTGAATGCAGAATATATTCCGGTAGATAATATGATGGTATATGAGAATTTTAAGGAGCTGATTCGCAACTGTACCAGTACCCAGTATACCAATGTATTGAGCAGAAATGTTATCTCTGCAATTTCCAAGCAGGATATTTACAATAAGCGTATAGATACGCTTTTGGTAGAGGTATCTGCCTTTGTAAAGAAGGTATGCCGGTATATTGAGGAGGAACCTACCATGAAGAAAAATATGCAGATTCTTGGTACAGGAACCTCTTTAAGTGATAAGAGTAATGTGTTTGAAGGCTTGTATGAATACAATTTGGTGTTCCATGAGTGTGGAATCAAGCAGCTGGTGAACCAGGATTTATCAACCCGTTCATGGGAGGAGAAGTATGAAATACTGGATTTGCTTTATACAACCCTGAACGTAGTGTTTGATGGCTATAATGTATATGAGATTTCCAATAAAATTGAACATCAGTATGTAGAACTGACATGGATTGGAAATTATGTGAATGCAAATCCTTCCATGCTAAAACTATTCTTTGGTGTGAAGGAGAAGATTAAGGCCTTCAAGATTCGTAAAAATACAATTATTGAGAAGAGCAAGACCAATTATGAGATTAAGAAGCTGTTAGAGGACCGGCAGAAGCATCTTGTATTCCTGGCAGCAGACGACATGATTAAACATGGTCTGAACAACAAGGATGTAAGAATTTTAAGTAATACTTATAATCCGGAGCGCGCCAGAAAAATGTTTCAGGATACATATGCCAAGATTAATCTGCCATCAAGATATGATACCATAAAGCAGGAATCAGGTGGTGGAAAGTTTGGCTTTGGCAAATCCTCTACGTCCGCTTCTAATTCGGAGTTAAACAAAATGCTGGCAAATCCGCAGGTTGAGGATATGATATGTAAATCAGAGTGGTTATGGCATCAGTTTGAGGAAAAGGGCAATGACAAACCAACCGAGGAAGAGGTTACTTATAGCGTAGCCTGTCTCATTAAGGTAGTGGAAACATTGATTGTCCGTAAGGATAATATAGTAGCCGATACAGCGCCAAATAAGAATAAAAAGGTTATTATCACTAAGACCGGTAAAGTGATTGAGCTTTCCGATGAGTCGGATGATAAGCCGGTGAATAACAAGGGAAATGAGCCGTCTGTCATTGAACATATTCGTAACATTGACAATTTCCTGAAGGTACGCAGTAAAGAAAATGCAGAATATGTCAAGGCTTATATAGAGGACTGGGTTGCCCTGCTGATGCAGAATAAGTTTGACAAGGATTCTTTGCTATCTCTGTTTGATGCAGATGAGGTACGCACGAAGACCCTGCAGACAATTAAGAAGCTGAGTATGGATATGGTGGCCTTATAAACCGGGTAAAAAGAATATAGAAGGGGAGCTTTTAAGTTCCCCTTTTTGCAGTCGTTTTTTCTGTGACAGAATTATAAAACAGTATGAGGTGGATTGGATGAGGAATAGAGGGTTTTCTTTAATTGAATTAATTGTTGTTGTTGCCATTATGGCAATATTGGCAGGCTTTTTAGCGCCTGCGCTTATAAGATATATTAATAAATCCCGATTGAGTACAGACATTGATACAGGAAGGGAAATTGCAATGGCGATTGTTTCTGTTGTGGCAGATGATGCCATAAAGGATAATGCGGTGGAGCATGCCACACCCCAGCCTGTGGAGGATATGGATGGCAGTGACTTTAAAAAGGCAGTTTATGAAATACTATCTGTGGA
>JAXVOW010000090.1:0-2165 GCA_037301995.1 bacterium
TTCATCTCAGCAACCAAATCCTTTTCTATTGGATAAAAGCTGTCACGTTCCAGTTCGCCAAAGGAACCATCCCCTGTAATAATCACACCAATGGTGGCATGGTCTGTCATAACCTTTTTTGTTCCGATATGGGCAGCCTTTGTAAAGGGAATCTCGTAATCATACCATGGTGTTTTCACCAGCCGTTCCTTTTCCTCCTCTAAATGTCCACTGGCACCCTCCACCATGTATCCGACACAATCCACCAGACGTACATTTACACTGGCTTCGTTATTCAAGGCAATCCTTGCCGCCTGCTTTGGAATAAATTTAGGCTCTGTCGTTGTAATGGTACGACCAGAGCCGCTCTGTGGCAGTTCATCTATGGTGCGCTCTTTTTCTGCCCCATCCTCCATTCCCGGAAGCACCAGCGTTTCCATAAACCGTTTAATAAATGTGGATTTTCCAGTACGCACAGGTCCTACCACACCTATGTACATATCGCCGCCGGTACGTTCTTTTATATCCTGATATACATCAAACTGCTCCTTCATATTATCCTCCTTCAGATATAGTAGTATCCTATCATCCTAAAAAGAATATATGCATAAAAAATAAATATTATGTCAAAAAAATATTCATAACCGGATAGTTATGAATATTTTAATAAGTATACTGTATTCTATTTCCACTCCAGATTCTCCGACTCTATGGTCCGGTCACGCAAAAGCAGCTGCATGGACGCCTCCCTCACATCTGCCCCCTCAAATAACACTTTATTTACAGCCTCCACTATAGGCATACTGACATTATACTTTCTGGCAAGCTCTAACGCCGCCTTTGCAGAATATACGCCCTCTACCACCATTTTGACTTCATCCATTGCCTCCTGGTAGGTTTTTCCCTGTCCCATCAAATAACCCGCATTCCGGTTACGGGAATGCTTCGAGGTACAGGTTACAATCAAATCACCAATACCGGAAAGTCCTGCAAGGGTTTCAATATGCCCGCCCATTGCAATTACAAGACGGCTGATTTCTGCAATACCACGGGTCATTAACGCCGCCTTCGTGTTATCTCCGAAGCCAAGACCATCCACTATTCCGGCTGCCAGCGCAATCACATTTTTCAGCGAGCCGCCTAACTCAATACCGATAACATCCGGACTTGTATAGACGCGGAACACATCATTCATGAAGGTATCCTGAATACATTCTGCCACCCCACGCTCCTTAGAACCGGCTACAATTGTTGTGGGAATTCCCCGTCCCACCTCTTCTGCATGGCTTGGTCCGGAAAGAATACCCACCCTTGCCTGGGGACATTCCTCTTCAATAATTTCTGTCATTGTTTTATACGTCTGGTCTTCAATACCCTTTGCCACGTCTACTATAATGGTTCCACCCTGGATAAAATCAGAAGCGTTTTTCATCGTGGAACGGACAAAGGGGGATGGCACTGCACAGACAACCATTTCTGCCTCCTTCACCGCCAGCTCCATGTTGGTGGTAAAGGAGATGGTGCTTGGAACAATGACACCCGGAAGCTTATCCCTCTGCTCCCTGTAGTCCTTCAGCATTAACACCTCTTCCGGGTCAATTGACCATACCGTCACATCATGTCCGTTATTGCACAATAATATAGAAAGTGCTGTTCCCCAGCTTCCGGCACCTAATATACATATTTTTTTCATATTGAAAACCTCCTGACTCTTCTTTTAATAGGCTATGGTTTCACATATTGCAATTACATAGGATTATTTTTCTTCTGTTCCGTCCTCCGCTGTTTCCGGTTTCTTTGCAAATATTTTGTTCTCGTTTCCATGAATCAGCCGTACAATATTGGGCTTATGCCGGTAAAATGCAAGCGCCGCAAAGAGGAATATCACCACATAGCTTTCTATCAGTTCATTTCCCTCATAAGCAGTCTTTGTGACTGGATTCATAATTCCGCCATGATATCCCAGAAAGATAAAGGATATAAAAAACAGGGTTACAACAATCAGGGAGCCTAAGCTCACATACCGGGTAATTGCCACACACAGAATAAATACCGCCAGGCATAATACAATAATTCTCCAGTCCAGCAGACCGAGAATAACCCCTGCTGTGGCTGCAATGCCTTTTCCACCCTGAAAATGCATATAAAACGGAAAGTTATGTCCTACAACAACGCCGAGACCGGTC
>JAXVOW010000091.1:0-5771 GCA_037301995.1 bacterium
ACGGACTGCAATATCACCGAGACCACCACCGCCTACGGTTCCCGCCATAGCGGAATAACCTAAAATTGTACCAATGGCAATGGTAACACCGGTAACCAGCGAGGTTCTCGCCTCCACCAGCAATACCTTTACAATAATTCTCATATTGGAAGCCCCCATGGATTTGGCAGCCTCAACAACCCCCGCATCCACTTCTTTAATGGAAGACTCTACCATTCTCGCAATAAATGGTATAGCTGCCACAACCAGCGGAACAATCGTCGCAGTAGAGCCGGTACTCTTACCTACCAGTGCCCGGGTAAAGGGTATCAGTAATATCAGCAATATCAAAAAGGGAATACTTCTGACAATATTTGCAATAAAATCCAGCACCTTATATAAAATTGCATTTGGTGAAAGCCCCTCCTTGTCAGACACTGCCAGGAGAACGCCCATTGGAAGTCCAAACAGATATCCGAATGCAGTGGACAAAAGGGTCATATATAAGGTTTCTCCGATTCCCTTCATAATCATCTGTATTACTTCAGGTGTCCACATAATCCACCGCCTCCTCTATCTCAATTCCATGGTCTCTAAGATAAGCTTTCATTGCCTCCCTTTTCGTACTGTCCTTCTTAAATTCCAGTATCATATCTCCTTTGGCAACACCACCCACATTTTTTGTGGATGCCTTTAAAATATTCACCGGCTCCTCAAAGGTTAATACAAGATTGGCAATGACCGGTTCAAAAGCGGAGTTTTCCGAAAAGGTAATCCGTACACGTTCTCCGTGTTTAATCCGGTCCTCCGTTGCAAGCAGCTTTTCATCTGCCTGTACATCGGTATCTCTCACAATCAGCTCCTTTGCCACCTTTGATTTCGGATGGCTGAACACTTCGGATACCAGTCCGGTTTCAACCACTTCCCCTTCCTTCATGATTGCTACATGGGAACAGATTTCCCGGACTACAGACATCTGATGAGTAATAATCACAATGGTAATGCCAAACCGTTTATTAATATCCCTTAACAGCTCTAATATAGAGGATGTGGTCTGTGGATCCAATGCACTGGTCGCCTCATCACAGAGCAGTATCTTCGGGTCACTTGCAAGCGCTCTTGCAATGGCTGTTCTCTGCTTCTGACCACCGGATAACTGGGCTGGGAATGCATTTTTCTTGTCCGCAAGACCCACAATTTCCAAAAGCTCTAACGCTTTCTTCCTTGCATCCTTTCTCTTCACTTTCTGGATATATAACGGAAAACAAACATTTTCCAAAACAGATTTTTGCATCAGCAGGTTAAAATGCTGGAAAATCATGGCTATATCTTCTCTCTGTTTTTGTAATTCCTTCCTGGAATAATCACCTAAGGATTTTCCCTCGATTAAGACCTTACCCTCAGTTGGTTCCTCCAGGAAGTTCATACATCGAACCAGTGTGCTCTTGCCAGCACCGGACATTCCGATAATTCCATATATGTCACTCTTTCCGATGGTTATGTTGACATTCTTAAGAGCTTCAACGGTTCCGTCTTTTGCTGTAAAGGATTTTGATAAATTCTCAATTACAATCTCTGACATGACTTCTCCTTTCCTTAGTGCTTCCTCTTAACGGTTTATAGGATACCATTTTAGTAGGAATAAGTAAAATATATAAATAATATGGCTGGTCATAGAATAAATCTATAACCAGCCATATTACTGTATTATTTTAAATTTTCACCAAGTCAGGACTCTTTTGCAGCAGTATATGCCCGGTTATTCAACAGAAACAACCGTATAATCTTTATCCTCAACCGCCTTCTTTAACACATCATCGGAAACATCCCCGGAAAGCTTCACTACAGCCGTTCCCTTCTCATGGCTCACCACTGCCTCTGCCACACCGTCCAGACTTTCCAATGCTTTCTTCACCGCTGCCTCACAGTGACCACACATCATACCTTCGATTATCATTGTTTTTTCCATTGTCTTTTCCTCCATTTTCATATTTGTTTGCTTTAATGTTTCATCATCAGCAGCATTTGCCGCAGTTTGATTATCTGTCGTTGTTCCGCTTTCCATATTACGGATGGAATGCTTTACCTTTTTATCCCTGCCTGCATCATACAGCCTGCACCAGTTAAGCCTTAGCGCATTCGTCACCACACAGAAGCTGGATAAGCTCATCGCCGCCGCTCCAAACATTGGATTTAACTGCCAGCCGAACAAGGGAATCCATACTCCCGCTGCCAGTGGAATTCCAATAATGTTATAAATAAATGCCCAAAACAGATTTTCATGGATATTCTTAAGGGTGGCACGGCTTAAACGGATTGCCGCCGGCACATCACTTAACCTGCTCTTCATTAATACCACATCTGCCGCATCAATGGCAATATCCGTCCCGGCACCAATGGCAATTCCAATATCCGCCCGGGTAAGAGCCGGTGCATCATTGATTCCGTCTCCTACCATGGCAACCCTGCCCTTCTCCTTCAGTTCACGGATTACATTTTCTTTTCCATCCGGCAATACCCCGGCAATTACCTCGTCCACGCCAGCCTGCTTACCTATCGCTCTGGCAGTCCGCTGGTTATCCCCGGTCAGCATGACCACATGGATTCCCATATTTTTAAGCTCTTCCACCGCCTGGGGACTTTCCTCCTTTATGACATCGGCAACGGCAATGATACCGATAAATCTGCCATCCATTGCGAAAAACAACGGTGTCTTGCCCTCCTCTGACAGTTTTTCCGATTGTTTCTTTATGTCCTCCGTAATTTCAGCCTTTGTGCTGATAAATTTGAAATTGCCCCCAAGCAGCCGGCTTCCATTCCATACCGCCGAGAGACCATTGCCCGGCAAAGCGGTAAATTCAGAAACCTCCTCTGCCTCCTGCATTTCAAATTCCTCTTCCACATAACCGATAACCGCCTTGGCTAAAGGATGTTCACTCTTGCGCTCTAAGAAATACGCAATGGTAAGCAGCTCTTCCTCCGTCACACCATTTGGAATAATATCCGTTACCTTTGGTTCTCCACTGGTAATGGTTCCTGTCTTGTCCAACGCCACAATCTGCATTTTGCCTGCTTCCTCAAGGGACACTGCGGTCTTAAACATAATACCGTTTTTGGCACCCATTCCATTTCCCACCATAATTGCCACCGGGGTTGCCAGCCCCAGTGCACACGGACAACTGATTACCAGTACCGAAATTCCTCTTGCCAGGGCAAAGCCTGCGCTTTCCCCCACTAAAAGCCATACTATGATAGTAATGGCTGCAATAGCGATAACCGCAGGAACAAATACGCCGGAGACCTTATCTGCCACCTTGGCAATAGGCGCTTTGGTGGCCGCCGCATCACTGACCATCTGGATAATCTGGGACAGGGTCGTATCCTCCCCCACTCTTGTCGCCTCACATCTTAAAAATCCAGACTGGTTTACCGTGGCGGCAGACACCATGTCTCCCTCCGCCTTATCCACCGGAATGCTCTCTCCGGTCAGGGCTGCTTCATTTACCGCACTGTTTCCTTCTAATATCACACCATCCACCGGAATACTCTCTCCCGGACGGACCACAAAGATATCACCCTTATTCACCTGGTCAATGGATACCTCTGTCTCCCTGCCATCCTTTATTATAACAGCGGTTTTGGGTGCTAATTTCATCAGGCTCTTTAATGCATCCGTTGTCTTTCCCTTTGAGCGTGCCTCTAACATTTTACCCACCGTAATTAGTGTTAAAATCATTGCAGCTGACTCAAAATAGAACTCGTGCATATATGCCATTACACCGTCCATATCCCCCTTAATCTGGGCATCCGTCATGGCAAACAACGCATAGGTGCTATATACAAATGCCGCCCCTGAACCCAGTGCCACCAATGCATCCATGTTTGGCGCACGGTGCCAGAGACTCTTAAAGCCATTGATAAAAAATTTCTGGTTAATGACCATGATGGCTATGGTAAGGAGAAGCTGTGTCAGCCCCATGGCAACATGGTTGTTATCATAAAAGGATGGCAGCGGCCAGTTCCACATCATATGTCCCATGGAAAAATACATCAGTACAACCAGAAATCCCACAGAGCTCCAAAGCCGTTTTTTCAGCACTGGCGTTTCTTTATCCTTTAATGCCTCTTCATAATCATTTACTCCTGACGCTGCTCCGCTGTCACGGTTTCCCTTCAGGGATGCCCCATATCCAGCCTCCTCTACCGCCTTTATAATCTCTGGCGCTCCGGCAGTTCCCTCCACACCCATGGAATTGGTCAGAAGACTTACCGAACAGGAGGTTACGCCCTCCACATTCAAAACTGCCTTTTCTACTCTGGCACTGCAGGCAGCACAGCTCATGCCCGTTACGTTATATTGTTCCATTTCTGCCTCCTGTCTGTTTATATATATTAACAATAATGATTTATTTCATCAGCTTTTGCAGGGTAGCCACCAGCTCATCTATGGTCTCGTCCTTACCCTCTCTGATATCCTGTGCCACACAGGTCTTGATATGATTGGCAAGAAGCTCTTTATTAAATGCATTCATTGCCGCACTGACCGCCGAAGATTGAATCAGTATATCATTGCAATAAGCATTCTCTTCCACCATACGGCGGATTCCCCGAATCTGCCCTTCAATTCTGTTCAAACGGTGTATCAGGCTTTTGTATTCCTCTGGGGAACGTTCCTTTTTCCTGTCGCACTGGCACTCTTTTTCTTCACTCATAGCATCACCTCATTATTGCTCCATTATTCTTTATTTGTCTATCTCCTGCTACAGTCATTATTATATACCCCTATGGGGTATATAGCAAGCCTTTTT
Source organism: bacterium (assembly GCA_037301995.1). Classification (GTDB taxonomy): domain Bacteria; phylum Bacillota; class Clostridia; order Lachnospirales; family Lachnospiraceae; genus CAG-590. The sequence continues at coordinate 4,788 of JAXVOW010000091.1, forward strand.
TAAGTCATAGGAAATAAAATCCTATGACTTCATGTTTTCTTAATTAAAATACAATCAGGCAATTGCTTAATATCCCAGTTCCTCTCCAACCAGAACAACCTTAATTCTTCCGGGAATTCTTGACGCTCTGGTAACAACGGTCTGACAGCAGATGGTATCCGTCAGGCAGCTGCCACACTGTCCTGTCTTTGCACAAGGCGTGTTACAGCCTAAGCGCACTGTATTTGGTGGAGACGCAAAATTGCGAACCCGGTTAATTCCCTCCTCCACATTTGTAACGACCTTGTTCATACCTGCCAGAATAATGACTTCCTTTGGTCCAAAAATCAGACATGCCACACGGTTTCCGGCACCGTCAATGTTAACCAGTTCGCCATCCAGGGTAATCGCATTGGTACTCATCAAAAACACATCCGCCGTTACCTGTTTCGCATAACAGGCTGCCTTTTCCTCCGGCGTTACATAGTCTTCCCTTCGCAGTAAATCATGTCCTGCCGCCTCAACCGCTTCATATATCCCGGCTTCCCCTAACGACATGGAACCGCCATAGGTCACCAGCTTTTTCTCATTGCCAATCAGCTCCAACACCTTGGCCCTTGCCGATTCCTTATCCGGACAGTAATATCCCTCCATTTTTCGTGCCTTTAACTTTGCAATAATAGAGTTTGCCTGATTCTCATAAAATGTTTTCTTTGGCATATATCTTTCCTCCATTTCCTATAATCACGATAGCTTAATATACTGTTCCGCCATGGTTGCCGCATTGGCTCCATCCGATACCGCAGTCACCACCTGTCTTAATGCCTTTGTACGGACATCCCCCGCTGCAAAAAATCCGTTTGCGGAAGTCTTTCCTGTCTCATCTGCTACAATATAGCCGTTGCCGTCAAGCTCCACTACATCCTTTACCGCCTCCGTCACCGGAATCATCCCCGCTGCAATAAATACTCCATCCACTGCCAGACTTCTGCCATCCTCCAGCTG
>JAXVOW010000092.1:0-9516 GCA_037301995.1 bacterium
GGCTGTCTCTTCATCCACCAGCCCATACCAGTCAGCCACCCTGTAGGTTGCCATCTGCTGGTTTGCTCCCTGCATCAGGTAGCTGCCATCTATCATCAGCTCATCTCCCTGGGTTCCTCCCAGGGGGTCTGTAACAGAATTTGCCAGAAAATAGGCAGCATGCCACTCTGATAAATCAATATCCCCTGCAGCAAGCCCCTCCTTCAGGATACTTGCCTCCGATGCCGCAACCAGAGAAAACGCCCAGCAGGTTCCATAAATACCCTGATTCTTTACAGAGGTTACATAGGGTGAAATATAAGCCTCCTCTAACACCTGTACACTCCGTCTCTGAAGCGTGGTATTCGTGGAAATGCTGTCAATTTTTATCTCTGTATCTCCCCGGTAAGAAAGCGGCATTTCACAATCTTCAGTCTGATTATCCGGTTGTGTGTCAATTTCCTTTGCAAATGCAACCCCGGAACAGCTTATCGCCATAAAAAACAGCAATAATACAGCCAAAATCCTCTTTTTCATGCGGTATCCCCCTCATGCCCTTCCATTACGCATCCTTCAGAAATGCCTTATATGCCTTTAAAGCCTCATATACATCCGCCTTACTGGTAATCTCCCATGGTGCATGCATATTGAGCACAGCCACACCGCTGTCAATGACATTCATTCCATATAAGGACAGGATATAAGCAATCGTTCCGCCGCCGCCAATATCAACCTTTCCCAGCTCCGCCGTCTGAAATGCAACCTTATTGTCATCCATAATCCTGCGCAGCTTTCCGATATACTCTGCATTGGCATCATTGGAACCGGACTTTCCTCTGGAACCTGTAAATTTATTAAACACCACGCCTCTTCCAAAATAAGCGCAGTTTTTCTTTTCAAAGGCACTGGCAAAATTCGGGTCATAAGCTGCGGATACATCTGAGGACAGCATATAGGAAGCTGCGAGACATTTCTTTAATGCAAGCTCTGAATATTCTCCACAGGCATCCATCAGCTCTGCCACTGTGTTCTCAAAGAATTTGGACTGCATTCCGGTAGCGCCCACGGAACCAATCTCTTCCTTATCCACCAACAGACAGCATGCGGTTCTGTCCAGTTCTCCCATTTCAAACATGGCAGCAGCAGAGGTATATGCACACACCCTGTCATCCTGTCCATACGCCATAATCATGGAGGAGTCAAAACCGGCATCCTTCGCCTTCCCTGCCGGAACAATCTCCAATTCTGCAGATAGAAAATCCTCTTCCTCCATACCATATTTCTTTTTCAGAATCGAAAGAATCATTTTCTTTACAGGCTCCTTCTCCTCCTTCGGAAGAGGTCTGCTGCCCACCAGAATGTCAAGCTGTTCGCCCTCCACCACCTTGGCTGCCTTCTTTTCCATCTGCTCTCCTGCCAGATGAATTAACAAATCTGTCACGCAGAAAACCGGGTCCTTTTCATCCTCGCCAATTACAATATCCACTACCTCGCCATTTTTCTTGGCTACCACACCATGGATGGCAAGGGGAAGCGTCACCCATTGGTATTTTTTGATTCCGCCATAGTAATGTGTGTCTAAATACGCCAAATCCGTATCCTCATATAACGGATTCTGCTTTACATCCATTCTCGGAGAGTCAATATGCGCTCCAAGAATATTCATACCCTCTGTAAGCGGCTTCCTTCCAATCTGGAACAGAGCAATTGCCTTCTTCATGTTGACCGCATATACCTTATCTCCGGTCTTTAAGCCCTTGCCTGACCTTTTTACCTCTTCAAAATCCTGATAGCCTGCTTCCTCCGCCATCTTCACAATATACCTTACACATTCTCTCTCTGTCTTGCCATGGTCAAGAAATTTGCGATATTCCTTACAGAGCTTTTCCAGCTCCTTTACTTCCTTCTTGTCATAGTCCTTCCACGCATTTCTCCGCTCCATTTCTATTACCTCCTATATACAGTATCCTATAACAAAGTACCTCAATTATATTAGCTTTTGCGAAAATCCCGGGTATTATTCATACAAAGCTTCCCGTACCGCCCGTAAGCTCTACTCCTGTTCTAATGCCAGCACGCCCCGCATCTCCAAAAGCGGTCCTCCGGTTCCCTCGATATAGTCTCCGGTAATGGTAACCCTGCCAATATTGTCATCCCTTGGAATCTGATACATGATATCAAGCATAAATTCCTCAATAATGGCACGAAGCGCTCTGGCTCCGGTCTTCTTTTCCAGAGCACGCTTCGCAATGGCATGGTATGCACTGTCATCAAAACGCAAATCCACCCCATCTAGAGAGAGCAGCTTCTGATACTGTTTCAAAATCGCATTCTTCGGCTCCTTTAAAATCTGTACCATCATATCCTCATCTAAGCTCTGCAGTGAAAAAAGTACCGGCAGACGTCCCAAAAATTCCGGAATCATGCCAAACTCCCTCAAATCCTCCACCGTTACCTTCTGTAACAGGTTTGCGTCCTTATCATATTTGTCCTTCAAATCTGCCCGGAAACCAATGGATGACTGCTTATTCAGCCTTGTCTTAATAATATCCTCAAGCTCCGGGAATGCCCCGCCACAGATAAATAATATATTTCTTGTATTGATTGTTGTGAGCGGCACCATGGCATTCTTGCTGCCGGAACCCACAGGAACCTCAACCTCAGCTCCCTCCAAAATCTTCAACAGCCCCTGCTGCACCGCCTCTCCACTGACATCTCTGGAATTGGCATTTCTCTTTTTGGCAATCTTATCAATCTCATCAATAAATACGATACCCCGCTCCGCCTTTTCCACATCATTATCCGCCGCGGCAAGCAGCTTGGATAAAACGCTTTCCACATCATCCCCAATGTAGCCTGCTTCGGTAAGGGTTGTGGCATCTGTAATAGCAAGAGGAACATTTAAAATGCGGGCAATGGTTTTTACCAGATAGGTTTTTCCTGAGCCGGTAGGTCCCACCATCAGCATATTGGACTTTTCAATTTCAATATCATCCATACTGTCCGTCAACACTCTCTTATAATGGTTATACACCGCCACAGAAATAACCTTTTTCGCATAATCCTGTCCAATCACATAGTCATCTAACTGCGCCTTCATTTCATGAGGCGCCGGAATCGTACTTAATGTGAGCTCCGCTTCCTCTTTCTTCTGAGTCTTTTCCTTCTTTTTCTTTACCTTTTGCTTTTTCGGAATATCATCTACCGGTGTAAACTGGTTCATATTCATATTCGGCATATTGGACAAATCCATAAACTGCATACCACCGCCGGAAAAGCTGTCAAAGGTTTTCTGCATACAATCCTGGCAGATATTAATATTATTGGGCATATAAATCAGCTTGCCTGCCTTGGACTCCGGTCTTCTGCAAAGATAGCAATATTTCTCATAGCCATCATCCTTGTGTTCATCATCAAAATTATTATCGCTCATGTATAATCCTCCACTATTTATATTCATATATTACCTGTCTATTATAATAACAAATCTGAAAAAAAATTACTATTGTATATTTCAGGCAATCTTGTGTATATCTGCTAAATAAGATTCTACATTATAAACAAAGCTATCCTTTATCTTCCCTCACAATACCGGAGTGCAAACTGTTTTGGCGTCATACCTGTAAACCGTTTAAACTCCCTGTGAAAATGAGACTGGTCCGCATATCCAAGCTGTTCTGCTGTCATTGCAAAGCTCTGCTCCGGTGCCTCCTGCATCCGGATAACCGCATAACAGAGACGGACAAACTGGCATAAACGCTTTGGCCCACAGGAGAAATACCTGTAAAATAAGCGTTCCAGCTGACGGGGAGTATAGCCAAACTCTGTCGCAATTCCCTCTACCGCGGTAATTCCCTTTGCCTCCACAATCTGTTTTACTGCATGACAGACAAGGGGGTGAACCGATTTTATCTGCATTCTCTGCACAAACTGGCGGCTGCACTGCCTCGCCCGTTCTTCAAAACCAGAAACAGCTTCCAGCTGCTCCATCCATTCCACCACTTTCTCCGCCTTATAATCACATTGGTAAAGTGCACTGATATGGATTCCAAACAATCTTTCTCCGGCCAGCTCCAAAGTTTTTATCTGTCCGGAGTCCGGCAGACAATACAGCTCCCTCCGGTTTCCATTCCACAATAAATCCACACACCCATTGGGAATATATACTACCTCACCCACCGGCACCATCTCATAACAGAAACAATCTGCATATTGCTCTATCTCCTGCTGGCGATAGCTGTTTTTCTCCTGTGCAAATACCGGCTGCTGCAATATCACCCGCCCCTTTCCATTTCTCTCCTTTATTAGGCAATTGCGAAACTCCCTATTTTCGAAAGCATAGTTGTGCAAAATAAACAACTTCACAAACAGGGTACTTTGGAGCCGTCGGTACTTAGGTGCCGTATTTTGGCACCTTATGTACTGTTACGAGCGACAAGTAGTGCAAACGTGCCCTGTGGTGAATTGTTTATTTTACACAACGTGCGGTTTCAAAAACAAAGTTTCGTAATTACTTACCTCTCCTTTATGCTAACGCAGCTGTCTCTTTTCGTCAATCCGAATATCCGATTTTCCCGGTTAAACAAAATTTTTTCTCCCTTTTATTTTACCACAAAACTTAACTATTTTAATTAAATGCGCGCATATTCCCCAAATAATTTTTTACCTTATCCTAAAAAAATTCATTTTTCCTATTGACAATTTAAGAATCTTAAGTATAATAGGTTAAGTATTGAGAGCAAAGGTGCTTCGCAATGAACTGCGTTGCACCTTTTTTTATCTTATGAATACTTTATTTATATGTTTCATAAGATATACTGCTTAACTTTATAATGAGGGGTTTCCCCACGAGACAAAGGCGTCTGATTATCATTTCATAAGGGTAAGAATACTTTTAAGAATGATGCAGAGGTCTTTTTTAATACTTTTTTATTTTAGGAGGTGTGTGTTATGGAGTATTCTGCTGTTAACACAATTTGGGTGCTTTTAGGCGCCGCACTGGTATTCTTTATGCAGGCTGGTTTCGCAATGGTTGAGACCGGTTTTACAAGGGCAAAGAATGCAGGTAATATTATTATGAAAAACCTGATGGACTTTTGTATCGGTACACCGATATTCTGGTTAATTGGTTTTGGTCTGATGTTTGGTTCCAACAATGGTTTTATCGGAACTGTGAAAGGCATTGCATCCGAAGCAAATTACGGAACTGCAATGTGTCCTGATGGAGTTCCTTTCTGGGCATTCTTAATTTTCCAGACCGTGTTCTGCGCAACCGCTGCAACCATTGTATCCGGTGCCATGGCTGAGAGAACAAAATTCATATCCTACTGTATTTACAGTTTGATTATCAGCCTGGTAGTCTATCCGATTTCCGGTCACTGGATTTGGGGCGGCGGCTGGTTATCTGAAATGGGATTCCATGATTTTGCAGGTTCTACCGCCGTACATATGGTAGGTGGTGTAGCCGCATTTATCGGAGCTTTAATCCTTGGACCCCGTATCGGTAAATACCACAAGGATGGCCGCGCAAGAGCAATCCCGGGCCACAGCCTGACACTTGGTGCTTTAGGCGTATTTATTCTCTGGTTCTGCTGGTTCGGCTTCAATGGTGCTTCCACCGTTTCTATGGAAGGAGACGCTATCGTATCTGCCGGTAAGATTTTTGTAACCACAAACCTTGCTGCCGCTATGGCTACCGTTACCGTTATGATTATCACATGGATTCGTTACAAGAAACCGGATGTTTCCATGACATTAAACGGCTCCCTTGCAGGTCTGGTTGCTATCACCGCCGGCTGTGACACGGTATCTCCAACCTCAGCCGCTATCATTGGTATTCTTTCCGGATTTGTCGTTGTATTCGGTATTGAATTTGTTGATAAGGTATTAAAGGTAGATGACCCGGTTGGTGCCGTTGGTGTTCACGGTATGAACGGTGCTCTTGGTACACTCTGTGTCGGTTTGTTCTCAGACGGTGCCGGAACCGAATGGAAAGGTCTATTTACCGGTGGCGGTGCCCACTTACTGGGTGTGCAGGCACTTGGTATGATTTGCGTAATTGCATGGGTAACCGTTACCATGGTTATTGTATTCCAGGTTATCAAACATACAGTCGGTCTCCGTGTTTCAGAAGAAGAAGAGGTACTTGGTTTGGACAGCACAGAGCACAACCTTGCAAATGCATATTCAGACTTTATGTCTTCTCCGGAAAGAAGCGTATTCTTAGGAAGCTTTGCAGATGCTTCTGCTCCTGTTGCAGCTCCTACTCCTTCCGCTCCTGCCACACCGGCTGAGGCGGTTCCGGTTGAATACAAGACTGCTGCTCCTGCAGACGGAACAACACCTAAATTATCCAAGATTACCATCCTCTGCAAGCAGAACAAGTTTGACGATTTGAAGGTTGCCTTAAATAATATCGGTGTGTCCGGTATTACCGTAACACAGGTACTTGGATGCGGTGTTCAGAAGGGTGCTGCTAAGATGTACCGTGGTACAGAGGTAGATGTTGTTCTTCTTCCAAAGGTTAAGGTTGAAGTTATCGTAAGCGCGGTTCCGGTTGCTGCTGTTGTGGATGCTGCCAAGAAAGCGCTTTACACTGGAAACATCGGCGATGGTAAGATTTTCGTATATGATGTGGAAAATGTAATCAAGGTCAGAACCGGTGAAGAAGGTTTTGCAGCATTACAGGGTGAAAACTAGGCTATCATATAAATATACTCCCATAAATTTCAACAGGTCAGATATTGCAAACTGCAATATCTGACCTGTTTCTGTCTTTTGACCATTTCTACTTATTCATTATATGGCATTCCATTAATATTCATTGTAAAATCTGCCTTTGGATTTATGGAAATTTCTATCTCTTCCACTCTGTCCATCTGGTAATCACTGATTTTATGCTTCTTCAAATCCGACAAAATCAAATCCTTGGCACGCATAATATCACGAAAATCATTATACTCATAATCACAGTCCAGATAAATATACCGTTCCCCATCCGCTTCCTCTGAGCCATTCTCTATAACCTCAGGCTCTACATTTGTTTCATCGGTGAGATAAGAAACCGTAAACCGCACTGTATTCTCCGGAACGGAGCTGTCCTCGGCAACTGTATAATAATGATCTGCAAAGATATTTAATACCTGCTTTTGTTCGGATGCTATATCCTCTGCTTTCTCCGTCTGTGCTGTATCCGTATTCTTTGCCGGCATCTTATATTCCAGAGTTTTTGAAAAGCGTCTGCTTCCCTCTAAAACGGTCTCACCTCCATATTCAAAGGTACTGTATTCTGCAAATGCCACACCGCTTCCAATTCCAGCCACCAGTGTTCCTGTGATTAACATACCTCCAATTATTTTATATATCTTACGCATGATTCGGCACCTCCTGATATGAATTTACAGTAATCTGCTTTGCCTGTGAGGTCTGCTCCTCCGGGTATTCCCAGCTGCCCTCCTCATTTTCTGAATCTCCATCATCAAAATCCTTTGTAATATCACCATCATCCTCTTTCACTGGCTTTTTCTTTATTAAAGCGAAACAGAACAACATAATGGAGCAGCCAGCCAGCCCTCCGCCTACTGTAATCATGGTCACCCCCGCTACCGGATAACCCATCACAATTAAAACAGCCAATATCCCAAGCAAAAAGATGCATGCCAGCGTGCCAAAGCCTGCAAAAATACCCAGAAATAGCCAGAACACATTCCACATTAAGCGCAGACACCATACCACACAGCGTACTGCAAATCTGCAAAATTCTAAAAACAATAGCCAGGCTTTTCCAAAGAAGCCTCTTCCCTCAGCCCTTTTCCCGCTGTCATAAAACCGGGCTTGCAGCCCTATAAACGGCTTTCTGATAAAATTCCATAATCTCTTTATCTGTCGCCCACACCATTTCCAGGCAGCTCCTGCCCCTCTCCCCAACGCACCGGCTCCTTTTCCCAATGCACTGGTTGCCTTCTCCGTGGCTTTCCTGCTCTCTTCCTTTACCTTGTCAAAATCAATATTTTTCTTATCTGTACTGTAATCTGACTTCACATGATATGCCTCTAAGATACCGGCAGTCAGCTCCTTCAAATCTCCAAAATCCTTTATGGCATCTTCCTCGGAAAGCCCCTCCTTCATCTTCATATCAATATGCTGCTCATATTCCTCCACAATATCCTGAATCTCCCTTTCCTCCAGAACGGAAAGATTCTTTCTAAGTTTTGTTAAAAATTCTTCTTTTTTCATCCTTTTCTCTCCTTCAAAAAATCACCTACACGTTTCGAGAACTCATTCCATTCTTCCTCTAATTCACTCTGATATAAAATTCCCGTTGCCGTAATATGATAATATTTTCTTGGCGGTCCCTCCGTGGATTCCTTCAGGTAGGTCTCAAAATAATGTTCATTAGTCAGGCGTTTCAATAATGGATATATGGTTCCCTCATTCACATCAACAACCTTGGAAACCTCTTCTACTAATTCATAGCCATACCTGTCATGATGAATGACCGACTTTAATACAATTAATTCCAAAACACCCTTTTTAAATTGTGCATTCACCTCTTCACCTCGTTTCCAATCCTTCAGCCTCATTCTTATTTTCAAGTATTATAATATACCAGCTACTATGTATTGTCAAGTACTAAAATATTTTTAGTACTATTAATAGTAAAATATCAAAAATTCAAGGGACTTTCCATATAACAAAAAAAGAGCTGATTCACCCTTTCCGTAAAATCAGCTCTCATCCTTTTATTCCGTATCTATAAAAAACAGCTTATCCTCTGCTTGGCATCATGGAAATAATGCGTCCTGCAAAATCATTGAAATTCTGGGTTTGTAATACCACGCGACCCGGGCCTGTAAGCTTTGTAAGGAACAAACCTTCTCCTCCAAAGAAAATGTTACCAAGTCCCTTTACTGTCTCAATCTCATACTTGACCGTCTTGTCAAAAGCAACCACATTACCGGTATCCACCTTAATCACTTCACCCGGTGCCAGCTCTCTCACTACCTGGTCACCGTCCACCTCCAGAAAGGCATACCCATTACCACGAATATCCTGTAAAATAAAACCCTCTCCTCCGAATAAACCCGCTGAAAATTTCTTGGTAAGTGTAATGGACACCTCCACTCCCTCCTGTGCGCAGAGAAATGCCTTCTTCTGTGCGATAATACCAGGTGTTCCCGTTAAATTAACCGGAATCACATCTCCCGGAACCGTGGAACCAAATGCAATTTTAGCTCCGTCTGTCGTAGAGGAATAGGTCGCCATAAATAATGACTCCCCGGCAAACATTCTCCCAATTCCCTTCATAAGACCACCCTTTGTGTTGGTTGTCATCTGGATTCCCTCTGTCTGCCAAACCATTCCACCACTCTGGGTATACATGGATTCTCCTCTGTCCAGGGTAACCTCTACCGCCGGCACTGTCTTTCCTACAATTTCATACTGCATAAATTTTCCCTCCTCATATTTTTTTAAATTATTAAGCGTTTGCGAAACTCCTTATTTTCAAAATCATAGTTGTGCAAAATAAACAACTTC
>JAXVOW010000093.1:0-3289 GCA_037301995.1 bacterium
GGTAAAGCTTAATGTATTGAAGGATGCAGTCCGCGGAAAGCGCGTGATTATGATAGATGACTCCATAGTGCGTGGAACCACATCAGACCGGATTGTCAGCATGTTAAAGGAGGCGGGAGCTACAGAGGTACATGTGCGTATTTCCTCGCCGCCATTTTTACATCCGTGTTATTTTGGAACGGATATTCCAAATGAGGAACAGCTGATTGCCCATAAACGAACCATTGAGGAAATCAGGGATATTTTGGGAGCAGATTCCCTGGCGTATCTGGAGATTGACCGCTTAAAGGAGCTGTCCGCAGGAAGACAGTACTGTGACGGCTGTTTCAGCGGGAATTATCCAATGGAGCCTCCAAAGGAGGATATTCGTGGGGAGCATGATGAGACCGTAAGGGAAAATAAGAAGAAAAAGTAGAGGAAAGAGCAGAGGAGGATACAAATGAAAGACAAATATGTAAGTCCGCTTTCAGAGAGATATGCCAGCAAGGAGATGCAGTATATTTTTTCACCGGATATGAAGTTTAAAACATGGAGAAAATTATGGATTGCCCTGGCAGAGACAGAGTATGAGCTGGGACTTTCTGAGAATGGGAAGCCGGTTATTACATTAGAGCAGATTGAGGAATTAAAGGCTTTCCAAAATGATATCAACTATGATGTGGCAAGGAAGAGAGAGAAGCAGGTGCGCCATGACGTCATGAGCCATGTATATGCTTACGGCAAGCAGTGTCCGGCAGCGGCGGGCATTATACATTTAGGAGCTACAAGCTGTTATGTTGGCGACAACACAGATGTAATTATTATGACGGAGGCAATGAAGCTGGTTCGCAAGAAGCTGTTGAATGTAATGAATGAGCTTTCCAAATTTGCCATGGAATATAAGGATTTACCAACCCTTGCATTTACCCATTTCCAGCCGGCACAGCCAACCACTGTTGGCAAGCGGGCAACCCTTTGGTTAGAGGAGTTAATGCTTGATTTATCGGATTTGGAATATATGATTGGCCAGCAGAAGCTGCTTGGCTGTAAGGGAACCACCGGCACCCAGGCAAGCTTTTTGGAGCTGTTTGATGGAGACCATGAGACGGTGCGGAAAATTGATGGCATGATTGCGGAGAAGATGGGATTTAAGGAGTGTTATCCGGTATCCGGACAGACCTATTCCCGTAAGGTGGACTCGAGAATTTTGAATGTGCTTTCCGGAATTGCCCAGAGCGCCCACAAATTCTCCAATGATATCCGCCTGCTCCAGCATCTGAAGGAGATTGAGGAGCCTTTTGAGAAGAACCAGATTGGTTCCTCTGCCATGGCATATAAGAGGAATCCGATGCGTTCTGAGCGTATTGCATCCCTGGCAAACTACGTGATGGCGGATGCATTGAATCCGGCTATCACGGCGGCAACCCAGTGGTTTGAGAGAACATTGGACGATTCTGCCAATAAGAGGATTTCTGTGCCGGAGGCATTTCTGGCGATTGACGGAATTCTGGATTTGTATTTAAATGTGGTAGACGGTCTGGTGGTATACGACAAGGTTATCTACCAGAGATTTATGAAAGAGATTCCGTTTATGGCAACGGAAAATATTATGATGGATGCAGTAAAGCGCGGTGGTGACCGTCAGGTGCTGCATGAGAAGATTCGCGAGCATTCCATGGCAGCGGGTGCGATTGTGAAGCAGGAGGGAAGGGAAAACGATTTGGTTGACCGTATCGCTAATGACCCTGCCTTTGGTATGACCAAGGAGATGATAGAAGAGCTCCTTGAACCAAAGAACTTTGTCGGGCGCGCGCCGGAGCAGACAGAAGAGTTTATCAATGAAATCGTAAAACCGGTTCTTACCGCCAACAGTGACGTGCTGGGAATGACAGCGGAGATAAATGTATAAGATAAACAGGGACATCCGGGAGAGAAGGTGTAATTCCAGATAGGTCCGTGCGGCAATTAAAGGGTCATGCAGGAAATGTCTGCATGGCCTTTTATAATAGGTCAATCAATGGAATGATTGTTGGTTGGAGGAATGGGCGAATGTTAAAAATTGCTATATGTGATGATGAAAGGTACTTTAGAGAAACTGTAGAAGGGATATTAAAAAACTATGCAGAGAAAAATGGTCTGTTGTATGAAATCGACCATTTTGAATCGGGAAAAGAATTTGTCCGGCAGGGTATTGAGATGGTGAAATACAAAATTGTCTTTTTGGACATCAATATGGATGAGCTCGATGGTATCCAGACCGCAAAGAAGATTCGGCAGGTGAGCAAGGAAACCTTTATAGTGTTTGTGACAGCATATGTGAACTATACTCTGGAGGGCTATAAGGTAGATGCGGTCCGGTATCTTTTAAAGAACAATGTGAATTTTATAGAATCCGTGGAGGAATGTATGGATGCCATCCAGGAGAAAATGAATTACTCCATTGTGAGGAAGGAATTCCGTTTTCAGGAGGGCGTGAAAAAATTTCCGCTAAACCGTCTTTTATACATAGAAAGCCAGCTGCATAAGCTAGTGTTTTACATTATGGAGGATGAACTGAAGACATATACGCTTTATGACACCTTAAATTCCATAGAGGGTAAGCTGGAGGGCAATAATTTTGTGAGGATTCATCAGAGCTTTCTGGTGAATATGCAGTACATAAAAGGAGTGACCAGATACCAGGCATTGCTGAGTAACGGTACGAAGCTGGGTATCCCAAAGGCGAGATATAAATATGTGAAGGAAATGTTCGTTGCATACAAGGGAGAAGTGTAAATGTTTGTTTATATCCAGAGTGTATTAGTGGTTTTATTGGAAATATTGTGCTGTAAGATTTTCTTTGAGTCCTTTGGCAGTAAAAGGAATGCCGATGCATTTTTTGTCAATGTGGCAGGGATTGCTGTGTTAATATTTTTAACATATTTCATGGCTGTTTTTTTAGACAAGTATTTGATATTAAAAGAGATATTGATTATTCTTGGAACGGCGGTGATTATGTTTGGAATGTTGAATATAAGCCTGCTGAAAGCCATCATTCTGTCTGCACTATTCCAGGGGCTTGTGCTGCTGGTGGATTACTTTGCACTGCTGCTTAATGTGGCGGTATTTCAGAGCACAGCGGTGATAGAGCAGGTCTACTATGTACAGGGCTCCCTGCTTGTTATTTTAGGAAAGGCAATTCTGTTTTTAATTGTACTGCTTATCAGCCGCAGCATCGGACAGAAGTCCTCTGCTGTTTTGCTGGATTCGGAATGGCTGAGATTTCTGTTTTTTCCCATTTTTACAATATGCACCCTGATAGCGCTGGTGC
>JAXVOW010000094.1:0-17566 GCA_037301995.1 bacterium
TGCATTTCCGGTAGTTCTGTTTTTGTCGGCTTATTGAGAACCTCTCTCAATAGCTTAGATTTCTCTTGAACAAAGAGATAGAATATGATACATTCATAACGGTGTTATGAAACACTGTTATGAATCTGTTACAGAATGAAAAGGATAAGTTGTTTTAAAAAATATGGGAACGGAGAAGATAACAAATGGCAAAGCAAATAGAAGGCGTATATGAGCGTGTAGTAGAATGTGCAAAGGAAGAGTTTTTGGAAAAGGGCTTTAAGGATGCATCCCTTAGAATCATTGCGGCAAAAGCAGATACAAGTACCGGTTCCATTTATACGAGGTTTGGAGATAAGGAAGGGCTGTTCCGCAGTATTGTTGACCCGGTTGCAGACCGGCTGAAGCAAATGTTTGTAGAGATGCAGGAGGAATTTCACCAAAAGGAGGATGAGGTGCAAAAGGAGATTATGACGGAGTTTTCCTTTGAGGGACAGCACATCATGCTGGATTATATATATGACCATTTTGTGGAATTTAAGCTTTTGCTGGAGGGCGCTTACGGAACGGAGCACCAGAATTTTGTGGATGAGCTGGTGCAGATTGAAGTGGAATACACCTATAAATATATGGAGGTCATTGGAAGTGAAAGTGTGAAAAACGGACTGGTTACGGAGGAGTTTATCCATATCATTACAACGGCTTATTTTAACGGTATGTTTGATGTGGTACGCCGCAATATGGAAAAGGAGGCTGCCATTTCTTATTTAGAAATGTTAGAGCGCTATCATGCAGCGGGCTTTGATACGATATTTAATCCGGAAAAATACAGTTTATCAGCAGATAAGCCGGTATGAGCAATCTGTAATCAACACGGAGTCCAAATATCTTTTGAATCGGATATTTCAATATAAAGTTTATGTTAGATAAGCTGTGTGATTAAAAGCTTCAACAGGGAATCGCACAGCTAAAAAATAAATAATGAGTTAGTTAACACTAACCCAAAAGGAGGAATATATATGCAAAAAAAGAGTCCTTTGCTCCGTTTGTGGGAGCTGGGAAAAGAGAAGCATGGTGAATTTATAAGGGCAATCCTTTCTGCATTTATCGGTGTGCTGGGTGGTATGCTGCCATATTTTTCATCTGCACAGATTGTCATAGGACTGGTAAACGGAAATACGGATACTGTATTTTATCTGAAATGGTGTGGGATTGCACTGCTTGGTGCAGTTATCCGCTCGGTATTTTATTCTCTCGCATTGTCACTGTCTCATGATGCGACATTTTCCACATTAAAGACAATCCGGGAACGGATATTGGAAAAACTGCCGAAAATGCCGCTGGGTAC
Organism: bacterium; assembly: GCA_037301995.1. Classification (GTDB taxonomy): domain Bacteria; phylum Bacillota; class Clostridia; order Lachnospirales; family Lachnospiraceae; genus CAG-590. The sequence continues at coordinate 1,328 of JAXVOW010000094.1, forward strand.
GATAGTAGATACCTCCAGCGGACGGATGAAACAGATTATCGTTGACCAGGTGGAGAGTATGGAGCGTCCTCTGGCACATCTGCTGCCGGAGATGACCTCAAATCTTTTGGTACCGCTGTTGATTTTCATTTATCTGTTGGTGCTGGATTGGAGAATGGCTTTACTTGCCCTGGTGTCTCTTCCGGTGGGAATGCTATTTATGGGAACTGCTATGGTAAATTATGGTGAAAAGTATGAAGGCTCTGTAAAAACGACACAGCATATGAATTCCACTATTGTGGAATATATCAATGGAATTGAGGTGATTAAGGCATTTAACCAGGGAAAGAATTCCTATGCAAAATATGCAGACAGTGTAACGGCAAATGCCGCATATTTTTATAACTGGATGAAAAGCTGCCAGCTGCCAATATCGCTGGCAAGAGCCATTTTCCCGACCACACTGATTACGATATTACCAATCGGCTGGCTATGGTATCGTTCCGGTTCTCTGGATTTAGAGACATTTATCACTACAATTATATTATCCCTTGGTATAGCAGGACCGTTAATTGCTGCCATGAATTTTGTGGATAGTCTTGCAAGGGTGGGAACCATTGTAGACTCCGTGGATTCCATTCTGCTTGGAGAGGAGCAGGTGCATGGTGAGAAGCCGGTAGAAATCTCGAATACAGAGATAAAAATGGAGCATGTAAGCTTTGGCTATCATGACGAAAAGGAAATTCTGCATGATGTAAGTCTTACTATACCGAAAGGAAGTCTGACGGCATTTGTAGGTCCAAGCGGAAGTGGAAAGTCAACGATTGCCAAGCTGATTGCAGGCTTCTGGGATGTAAAGACGGGAAGCATTACGCTGGGCGGTCATGCGTTAAAGGAGATACCGCTGGAGCAGCTTTACAGTCAGGTGGCATTTGTTTCCCAGGATAATTTTTTGTTTGATGACACGATACGGGAAAATATCCGGATGGGAAATCTGACCGCAGCGGATGAAGAGGTAGAACGGGTGGCACAGGCGGCAGGCTGTGATGCATTTATCCGAAAGCTGGAGGATGGTTATAACACTGTAGTCGGCAGTGGCGGGGCACATCTGTCAGGCGGTGAACGGCAGAGAATTGCCATTGCCAGAGCCATGTTAAAGGATGCACCAATTGTTATTTTAGATGAGGCTACGGCATACATAGACCCGGAAAACGAGGCAGTTATCCAGAAAGCGGTTGCAAAGCTGATTCAGAATAAAACAGTGCTGGTGATTGCACACCGTTTATCTACTATTACGGATGCGGACCAGATTGTGGTGGTAAAGGATGGAGCGATAGAAAGCATTGGCAGACATGAAGAATTGCTGGCGGCTAATGCGCTATATAAAGGAATGTGGAATGCACATATTGGAGCAAAGGATGGTGATGTGGCATGATAAATGCGTTAATGAAAATATGGAAATTTGCAGGCGAAGAGCAAAAGGAGATAAAAAAATCAGTAGTGCTGGGATTTTTCTATGCTATTTTTCAAATGTTTCAGGTGGCGGCTATTTATTATGTAGTGCTTGCCTTAACCGGAAACAGAAAAGGGGATGGCACGGCGTGGATTGCCTTTTTGCTGTTGCTTGCCGGAATAATAGGAAGAGCAGTGCTAAATAAATTTGCCCAGCTCCAGCAGACGCATGCAGGCTATTTTATGGCAGCAAATAAAAGGATTTTTATTGGTGACCGGTTAAAGAGAGTTCCTATGGGGTATATGAATGAAAACAGCCTTGGTGAGATTACCGGTGTTACCACAACGGTTTTAGATGATGTGGAAAATACAGCACCTGTTGTTCTTGTAAATATTTTAAGCGGATTTATCAATGCACTGGTTTTTACCATATTGGTGCTTAACTTTGACTGGAGGATTGGACTGATTGTAGTGGCAGGGACAATATTATATTTGATGATAACTTCTTCAATGGAGAAAAAATCCGGTCTGCTGGCACCCAAACGCCAGGAATCGGAGGCGAAAATGGTTGCTGCAATTTTGGAACAGCTTCAGGGAATGAGTGTTATTAAATCCTTTAATCTGACGGGAAAAGGTGATAAGAAAACAAGGGAGGCATTAGAATATAATAAGAAGAGTAATCTGGCAATTGAAAAGCTTTTTACCCCTTATAATATTGCACAGGGACTGGTGCTCAGGGTTTCGTCTGTTGGCATGATGTTTGCTACGGTATCTTTTTATCTGGACGGGACGATGGAGCTTTGTGATGCGTTGATGATTGTCATTATCTCCTTTATGATTTTTTCGGAAATCCAGCTGGCGGGAGACGGAATGGGAATACTCCGGGTAGCAGGAAGCTCCATTGACCATGCAAACCGGATGGATATGATTCCGCAGATGGATAGCAACGGAAAAGAGATTCAAAACAGGAATCACGGGATTACTTTTGAGGATGTGCATTTTTCATACGAAAATAAAGAGATTCTTCACGGAATTTCTTTCACCCTGCCGGAGCGTACTACCACGGCGGTAATCGGACCAAGCGGTTCCGGAAAAACAACTCTCTGCAACCTGATTGCAAGATTCTGGGACACGGACAGCGGCTCCGTGAAGATTGGCGGCAGGGATGTGAAGGAGTATACATTAGAGTCTCTGATGAGCCAGATTAGTATGGTATTTCAGAGTGTATATCTGTTTGCGGATACCATAGAAAACAACATTAAGTTTGGTAAACCGGATGCCACACACGAGGAAGTGGTTGAGGCGGCGAAGAAGGCATGCTGCCACGATTTTATCCAGGCGCTTCCGGATGGATATAACACTGTGATTGGTGAGGGAGGAGCCTCCCTTTCCGGGGGAGAGAAGCAGAGAATATCCATTGCCAGAGCCATGTTAAAGGACGCGCCGATTGTTATTTTTGATGAGGCAACGGCGAATGTGGACCCGGAAAATGAAGACCGTCTGCAAAGGGCGATTGAGGAATTGACCAGAAATAAAACCATTATCATGATTGCCCACAGGTTAAAAACCGTCCGGAATGCAGACCAGATTCTGGTGCTGGAGGAAGGAAATATTGTACAGCAGGGCAGGCATGGGGAGCTGATTGAACAGGAAGGAATTTATAAGGATTTTGTATTGGGCAGAAAGGAAGCCATTGGCTGGAAGCTGTAGACGGGATAGTGCGCAAAAACAAAGGTACCTTTACAAATGGGATTGGATGATGTTAGAATACATAAAAGATTTACATTGTGAAGGAGAAATATCGGATGAAAGATATGGAAAAGAACCTAAGTATAGAAAACGCATTAATTTTGAATTTGCGTGATTTGGGACATATGGTGCGCAGTTTGTATGAAGGCAAAGGAAGCCAGAAGAGAATATTAATTCTTTTGAGGGAATCCGGAGGTATGACACAGGCTGAGCTGACACAGCTGCTTGGAGTCCGGCAGGGCTCCGCCAGTGAGGTAATACGGAAGCTGGATTTAGCAGGACTGATTCACAGAACAAGAAATGCTACAGATAAGAGAACCGTAGATATCTGTTTAACGCAATCCGGGAAAGAGGCAGCAGAATCTGCAGCATTGCAAAGGAAACAGCGTCATAAAGATATGTTTTCCTGCCTAACAGAGCAGGAAAAAGAAGAGCTTTTGTGCTTGACCATTAAGTTAAACAGAGATTGGGAACAAAGATATTCGAATCACAAACAGGAGGGCAAATATTAATGTGGCGTTACGTTAGAAGGTATCTTCATTTTGCGATTCTTGCAGCATTTTTTATGATTGGAGAGGTATCCGCAGATTTGCTCCAGCCTGGGATTATGAGCAGGATTGTGGATGAAGGCGTGCTGGGAATTGGAAATAATGGGAACAGTGATTTGGAACTGATTTTGTCATTAGGAATAAGGATGGCTGTCGTGGTTATTCTTGGTGGCTGCGCCGGTTCATTAAATAATGCATTTGTTCATATGACAGGGCAAAATATCGGAAATGAAATCCGGAAAGATTGTTTTCAGAATATTATGACGTTTTCCTTTTCTCAGATGGATGGGTATGGTACTGGTTCCCTGGTTACCCGGATGACCAATGATATCACACAGGTACAAAATTTTGTTTCCCAGTTCGTGCGGGGGATGATTCGTACAACGATGTTAATGCTGGGAAGTATTTACTTTATGTACCGTCTGAACCGTTCCTTTGGATTGATTGTGCTGGGGGCATTTCCGGTTTTGCTGGGATGTATGCTTTTTTGCCTTTATAAGGCAGGTCCGTTACTTCCACAATTACAACGGGAGCTGGATGAGATAAATGCGCTTTTGCAAGAGGATATATCAGGAATACGTGTAATTAAGGCCTGTGTTCGGGAAATGTATGAGAAGGTACGGTTCGGGAGAAAAAATGAGGCTTTAGTGAAGACTCAGCTTCATATTTTGGTAATCTTTGCGTTTATGAATCCGGTAATGAATGCATTTATGTATCTAGTGGTTGCGCTTATTCTGGTAATCGGAAACATACAGGCAGAGAATGGACTTACAACTCCGGGTGTAATTATGGCGGCAATTACCTATACCACACAGATGCTAAATGGCATATTAATGCTGGTTATGCTGTTTCAGACGATATCCAGGGGTATTACTTCATGGAAGCGTATAAAAGAGATATTGGATAGTGAATCCGATTTAAAGGATGGCGGTGGAAGTGGAGAAGGAAAACAGCGTGGAGAAATTGAGTTTCGGGATGTCTCATTTTCTTTTTCAGGAAAAGGAAAGCCAGTTTTAAAGAATTTGAATCTGGTAATTCATCCGGGAGAAACAATTGCAATTATGGGAGCTACAGGGTGCGGTAAATCTGCTATGGCAGGTCTTATTCCAAGGTTTTATGATGTGACCGCCGGAAGTGTTCTGGTTGATGGTGTTGATGTCCGGGAGTACAGACAAAAAGAGCTCCGCAATAAAATTGCATTTGCTCTGCAAAAGAGCGAGCTTTTTGGTACGACCATTGAAGAAAATATTGCATGGGGCAATCCGGAAGCGGCCTCGGAGGATATTGTCCGGGCAGCCGGGATTGCCCGGGCTGATACCTTTATACGGGAAAAGCAGGACGGATATAAGACAATTGTAGCAGAAAGAGGCGCCAGTCTTTCCGGGGGGCAAAAGCAGAGGATATCTCTTGCACGGGCTGTCCTGAAAAATGCGGAGATTCTTATTTTGGATGATGCAACAAGTGCATTGGATTTAAAAACAGAAGCTGATTTTTATGCTGCATTAAATTATGCCAGACCGGATTGTACGAAAATTGTGATTGCCCAGAGAATTGCTTCTGTGCGTCAGGCGGACCGGATTATAGTATTGGAGCAGGGAAAAATTGCTGCTTGTGGTTCCCATGACGAATTAATGGAATCCTGTGTGCTATATCAGGATATTTATAATTCTCAGAAGGGAGAGGAGGATTTGGAGAATGAGTGACCTTAAAATTACAGAACGCAGTATTCCCGGAGCCAGTCGTTTGGAGCGTTTTGCAGCAGTTGAGTATGCAGAAGACATTCAGGGAACACTGCATCGGATTCTGTTTTACTTTATCGAAGAAAAGAAATTGGTACTATTTATGCTGGGCGTGGTGCTGATGGGAACGCTGTGTGGCGTATGGGCACCGGGTTTGCAAAGCAGGGTGATTGACGTAATTGCAGGGAACAGAAAAGGAAATCTGGCGGAGCTCATCTTCCTGATGCTGGCAGTTTACCTCATCTATAGTGTTGGACAGCTTTTACAGGGAATTATCAGTGCCCATTTAAGCCAGAGGATTGTGAAACGAATGCGGGAGGAATTGTTTGGACAGATAATAGATTTGCCGGTCCGTTACCTGGATATGCATTCCCACGGGGATGTGATGAGCCGTATGACAAATGATATTGAAAATATTTCCACAACGGTATCCACATCCCTTCCCTCCCTGTTTTCCGGAGTGATGACAATTATTGGAACGGTAGCAGTCATGTTTTGGTATTGTCCCCAGCTGGCGTTGTTAAGCTGCGGAACGGTTATATTGACCGTGCTGGCAACGAAGCTTCTCTCAAGGCAGGTACGAAAATATTCCAGAAAACGCCAGCAGCTTCTTGGGGTACTTAATGGTACGGTGGAAGAAATGATAACGGGATACCGGACAGTTGTTGCCTATAACCGACAGGAGATTTCGACAGAGCAGTTTTGTACTACTGCAGATTCTTTGACAAAAGCAGGTATCCGGACGGACATTTTCAGTGGCGTCATGGGACCGGTTATGAATTGTATTGGTAATATTGGTTTTGTGATTATAGCAGTGTTCGGTGGATATTTTGCCACAAAGGGTATGATTTCTGTGGGTGTTATATCAGCTTTTATCGTTTATGCCAAGCAGTTCAGCCGTCCGGTCAACGAGCTTGCACAGATATATGGCCAGCTCCAGACAGCTGTTGCAGGCGCAGAGCGTGTGTTTGCAGTTCTGGATGAGGAGAAGGAAGACCAGAGAGGAGAAGAATTACCGGAAACAGATGGTGCCACTGTAGAATTTCAGCATGTTCAGTTCTCCTACATGGAAGGAAGCACGGTATTGCAGGATTTTAGTCTGAAGGTGCCTTCCGGAAAGAAGGTTGCACTGGTTGGCTCTACTGGAAGCGGAAAGACCACAGTAGCCAATTTACTCATGCGGTTTTATGACATAGAAGGCGGGCAGATTCTGATTAACGGACATGATATTGCGCAGATAGCAAGAAAAAGCCTGAGAAAGGAAGCAGCCATTGTATTGCAGGATACCATGCTTTTCTCCGATACCATAAAGGCGAATCTTACCTATGGAAATGCCGAGGCAACAGAAGAGCAGCTGAATGATGCAGTGGGTATGAGCCGGTGTGAAGAAATGATTCAGATGCTTCCGGAGGGGTATGAGGAAATATTAATCGGTGGTGGAGCAAATATCAGTCAGGGACAGCGTCAGCTTTTGGCAATTGCCAGAGCCTTTGTGGCAAATCCCAAAATTTTGATTCTCGATGAAGCCACTTCCAATGTGGATACCCGTACGGAAAAGGCGATACAGGATGCCATGCATAAGGTAATGGAAAACCGCACCAGTATTATTATTGCACATCGTCTGTCAACTATCCGCGATGCCGACATGATTATTGTAATGGACCATGGCAATATCCTGGAGAGCGGTACCCATCAGGAGTTAATTTTGCGAAAGGGAAAGTACTATGAGCTATACAGGACACAATATGCAGGATATGCTATATAACAGGAATTGGAGCAGTTTTGCAGGCTGCCGGAGTGGGCTATTCATTCAGCCCATACCGCTTTTTGCAATCTACTGACTCTAAGGCGGGAATGCTCCGGCTGGTAATGGGTTTGGGAACAGGAGCGGTAGACAGGGCAAAGGGCTCCTATCCAAGACTGGTCAGTCTGGATAAACCGGCGTTGACAGCGGCAGCTAATAGTGAACAAAAGCACCATTATTCCCAAAGAAGGATAGATTTGATTGATACAGTTGCATACTATCAAATGGAGTAGTATGCAAAACCTGCCGTTGCCAGAGCCATAGGAGCCTTGAACTGGTATTTCCGCAATAGGGATAAGCATTTGATGCTGATGGTACCGGGAAGAATCGGAACTTCTTCGCCGGAGCTTTCCTATGGGAGCCATATCTTCCAGGATTTATGCTGTAAACTTATGTGGCTATGCACGTTCTTTTCTATTGAAATTTGTTTCATAAATGTTATAATGACATGTGGTTAGCTGCAACTAACATAATATTGAAGCATATGCAAAAAATGAAAGGAGTTTGTGTTTATGAAAGAACAGGAGCATTTGCCGGAGTATGGAGTTGGACCGGTTTATGTAGCAATTATTATCATTGTTACTCTGATTGGGATATTATTGTCTGCTTTCCGTATCATCCATGTGGGAAATGCAGAAATCTTAAGGCTTCCATTTATTGTGCTTGGAATTGCCCTGATTATTGCAGGGATTATAATTTGGATATTGGCGAACATTAATTTAGGTGACCATATCCGTAAAAATGAACTGGTTACAACAGGTATCTATGCCTATGTGAGAAATCCGATTTATACCGCCTTTTTAATGGTGTGTACAGGTGCTGTTTTGATTGCAAATGATGTATGGCTTTGTATATTGCCGTTTTTATACTGGTTGTTTTTAACGGTGCTTATGATATATACAGAAGAAAAATGGCTGCATGATTTGTATGGAGAGCAATATAATGCCTATTGCAGGCAGGTGAACCGGTGTATTCCATGGAAGAGAAAATAGGAATGTCTTAAGGCATTGGAGGAATAAGATTTTATTTTTGATAAGGAGAGTTTGAAAATGGTATGGCTGCATGTAGTTTTAGATGGATTTGCTATGGGAGGAATTTTTGCACTGACCCTGTGTCTGGTTTCGTTATTAGACCCACAATCATTTACAAGAATGTATCCCATCGGTATTCAAAAAATTGCACCGAAAATTCCAGAGGACAGTAATAAACGGAAGAACAAAATGCTACTGATTTTGTGGCCGGCGGTATTGATTTTCAGTGTTTGCAGTACATTTTTGCTTGGCATTCGGGATTTCAAGGCACTGTTTCTTGCAGGATATATTCAGATGTTCTGCGTTGATATGGCTGATTTTTTTGGATGGAATATCCTGTTTCGGGAGAAGATGGGACGGAAGCTGGAGCTTCCGGGAACAGAAGGAAGCGAGCTGTATAGCTTAAAAAACTGGCTGTTAAAGCTGGCACTGCCAAATCATTTTGGATTGTGGCTGGTTATTATCTGTCCGCTGTGTGGATTGATTGATGCAGGTATTGTAAGTCTGCTGGCAGGTTTATGGGGTTATTAGATATAGGTTATATGGGAGATGATAATCGAAAGATGGGTAAAAGAAAAAATATTGACAGCAACTAGAGTAAATTGTCACAGCGTAGAATCTGTCTTTCATTTTTGCTTTCTTTACTTGGTCAGCCGGGAACTTATTTGTCAGTGTGGGCAATTGGAACCTTAATTGGGGAAAACAACAGAAACTTGGAAATCATTTTAAAAATAGGAATTTTTGTAGCTGCGTATACCGGTTTGCTTCTTCATGCGGCTTTTTGCATAAAGCCGCTGGTATATAAAAAGATTATGGAGAAGCAAGATTTTGAATTGGCTGAGGGAACCCTTGAGACAATAGATAAGATTTTGTTTATACCTGTAGTACTGGGGGTAATCAGCCTTGCAGGTGTTACTACAGTATGCATTATAATGGGAATTGTGACAGGTGCAGTTAATGTACCTCTGCAATGGCAGAGACACAGAGGGAAGTATTTTGAAGCAGCTCTGCCGCTTTTTCCATGCGCAGCCGGTTCCGGTAAGCAGAGAGATTTTCACCATAGACCTCCCGGAAATAGTTTTTAAGGCTTGTCTCACTGGTGTTGTAATCTGCCGCCATCTTTTTTGCGGAGGTGTGTGAAGAAAGGTCCGCACGGATTTGTTTTGCCACATTCTTTGTACAAATATAACAAATATTTTGAAATACTGCGTTTTGCAATTTTCTAGGTTATTAGAGCTTGAAAGGAAGCATGCTATGGGACTGATTGATTTTATACTTTGTCCGGTGGCTGTCATTCTTGCAGTCATTGCGGTGATTAAAAGGAATGGAAAATTTGTAACGTGGCAAATATGGGACTTTAAAATTATGCAGGGATTAGTTAGACTGTAATTATACAAGTATACTTGTATAATTACAGTCTGGCGAGGAGGATTTTTAATGAAAGAAACTACAAATTGTATTGTGGTGTTAAAGGTATTTATGCTGCTTTTGGTATTAAACATACTGCCTGCAATTAAGGCAGATGCAGCGACAACGGGCGACGATTTTGATTATATAACGGCCGGTTCGGAAATTTGCATTACCGGTTACAGTGGCAATGGCGGGGCTGTTGAAATTCCAGGCACAATTGATGGTAAGACAGTAATCGAAATATCTCCCGGTGCATTTGAGGACTGCATCAGTATCACCAGTATTACGATATCGGACACGATTACCGAGATAGGGTGGGATGCCTTTAAAGGCTGCACCGGTTTAACGAGCGTAACAATTCCCGACAGTGTAACCTCTTTGGGCAGCAGTGTATTTGAGGGCTGCACGAATTTAAAAAGTGTAGTAATCGGAAAAGGCGTAACCAGCCTGGGACGGGAAGCCTTTTATAAGTGTACCAGCTTGACAGGCGTTACACTTCCAAGCGGCTTAACAACGATAGGAAAAGATGCATTTAGCTTCTGTAGCAGCTTGAAAGGTATAACCATACCGAATAGTGTAACAGCTATTGGGGATTGGGCCTTTTCCAGTTGTACCGGCTTAACAAGTATAACGATACCTGGCAGCGTGACGGAAATAGGCTCCCGTGCCTTTTCTTTTTGTACCAGCTTAACAAGCATAAAGCTTAACGAAGGTTTAATGAGTATCGAAAACAACGCTTTTGGAAACTGTAAAGCCTTAAAGAGTATTACGCTTCCCAATAGTTTAACCAGCATCGGAGACGCTGCCTTTCATAAGTGTACCAGCTTGACAAGTATTACGATACCGTCCGGTGTAAAAACGATGGAAGATTATGTATTTCAAGATTGTACCGGTTTAACAAGCGCTACCATTTCTGCAAATTTGACGAATATAGGGAAGAGTATATTTGCCGGCTGTACCGGTTTGGCAAATGTAACGTTTAACGGAAGCGCTACAAGTGTATGGGATGAGGCATTTCGCAACTTTACCTCTTTGAAAAAGGTTACAATATCAGGAAATGTAACAAGTATAGGGTATGCCGCATTTTATAGCTGTACCGGTTTAACAAGCGTAACTATATCCGAAGGTGTAACAGCTATTGGGGATTGGGCATTTCGTGGTTGTACTGGTTTGACAGGTATTACACTTCCGAACAGCTTAACAGGCATTGGTGATTCTTCTTTTATTGCCTGTACCGGTTTAACAAGCATTGTTATTCCCAAAGGCGTAAAAAGTATTGGAGATGATGCATTTTATGGCTGTACCGGTTTAAAGAGCGTAACAATGCAAGAAGGCGTAAAGACGATAGGTAATACGGCATTTTCAGGATGCACTAATTTAACCAGCGTAACAATACCGGATAGTGTTACAAATATCTCAGGAAATGCTTTTGGCTCCGGCAGCACAAGGTCGAAAAAGCTTGTGATAACATGTTCAAAGGATTCCTACGCATATACATGGGCGGCAAAGTATGGAATAACGGTCAATACAGGCGATGCTCCGGCAGCAAAGGGTACCACTCTCACTGTTTCAAGCAAAAAGATTAAGGTTAAGGTTACCTCAGCCAGCGCAGCAAATCCTACAGTAGAGGTTACAAAGGTTACCAGCAGTTCTGCAAAGAAGATTACCATTCCGGCTACCGTAAAGGTGGATGGTGTTACATATAAGGTAACCAGCATTGCATCAAATGCTTTTAAAGGTAATAAGAAGCTTACAACTGTAACCATCGGAAGCAATGTGAAAACGATAGGCAAGAATGCATTTTCCGGATGTACGGCGCTGACAAAGGTTACAATCGGCAAAAATGTAACTTCTATCGGCAGCAAGGCGTTCTATGGCTGTAAGAAGCTTAAAAATATAACCATGACAGCAGGAAAGCTTAAGACTATCGGAAAGAGTGCCTTTAAGGGAATCCATAAGAAGGCGACGATTACTGTAAAGGGTACTTCAAAAGCAAAAAAAGCCTTAAAGAAGAAGCTTAAGAAGAAAACAATCGGATATGTAAAGACATGGAAGATTAAGTAATATCCAGCGAGGACAATGCGCTGTTTCTTCTGAATTCCACAGGAGTAACTTCATAATATTTTTTGAAAGCGGCAGCAAACTTGCTTTGACTTAAATATCCCACCTGCTCTGCAATGGCAGAGACACAGAGGGAAGTATCTTGAAGCAGCTCTGCCGCTTTTTCCATGCGCAGCCGGTTTCGGTAAGCAGAGAGATTTTCACCATAAACCTCCCGGAAATAGTTTTTAAGGCTTGTCTCACTGGTGTTGTAATCTGCCGCCATCTTTTTTGCGGAGGTGTGTGAAGAAAGGTCCGCACGGATTTGTTTTGCCACATTTTTTGCAATGCAGATTTGGGACTTCGTTAAATAAGTTCGTGTGCCGATAGGATTTGTTTCTGTGGCAAACTGATATGAGGTAATCAGCTGAATCATCAGAGCGCGGAGCCTGTAAATATCTGATTTTTGATAATTACAGGAAATATGAAAAATCTGTTCGCAAAGGGCGAGGGTCTCATTGTTACAACAGGTTATATAGGTGAATTGGTTGTTTTTATTTAAATATTTGCTGCAAAGCCTGTCCATATCTATGTCAAAGGCCTCTGTAATGCCGGGATTTAAGGAAGAAAAGTCATCATCTATGATAAAGCCGAAGCCCAGATAATAACCCTGGGGAAAATCGCATCGGTTGGTTAATGACGACTTATCAATGGCAAATTCGTGCTCCTTCATATAGACATATACATCATTTCCGGTGAGGAGCTCGGTTCTGCCGCAGTGGCAGTAATTAAACTTGGTAATGTTGGCAATATCCTTATAATGGAAAATCAGGTTTCTTATTTCCATAATTGCTTCAGGGCTTATGCTTGACAGTCCGGTAACAGAAAGAAAGGTCTCGTAGCGGAAGCAAGGCATATGGCAATCCATTCCAATCAGTGTTATTCCCGGAAATACCGGAATCATGTACAGGTCAGCAAAGTTATCCTCATATTCTAAATGTGCATGTATTCTTTCTTCTGACTGGTCAATGGTTACACCCGGAAGGGTGTTAGATATACCAAGAATATGTTTCCATGCGTTATAATAACCTTTGGTGTTGTTCTCGTTTTTTTCTATCATATCAGATGCTCCTATCCATATCTGTCTGTTATAAGGGACAATCCTTCATATAGCAATTGTCTTTGCTCCTAATCATGTGCCGCTATATGCGTACCAATTTAGTAAACGTTTACTTTTATTTTAAATAAAGTACCGGTAAAGTCAAATACAAAATAATTTCCGGTTGTATCTGGATGCTATTTGGGACCATATTGTTATTTGGGTGTAGAAGAAATATACATATTATGCTATTTATATATAAATGGTTAGATGTGACTAACATAGTTAATTGCGAAACTCTGTTTTTGAAACCGCACGTTGTGTAAAATAAACAATTCAACTCAGGGCACGTAGCTATGCATACCTTTCTACTAGGCTCAACTTCGTTTCGCCAAGTATACAGGCATTGCACTACTTGTCGCTCGTAACAGTACATAAGGTGCCAAAACACGGCACCAGCCAAGGCACACTTTCACACTAAGTTCGTGCCAAGGCACTTACTAAGTGTTCAATGCGAAGTACTGACGGCTCCAAAGTACCCTGTTTATGAAGTTGTTTATTTTACACAACTATGCTTTTGAAAATGGAGAGTTTCGCAATTACCTATGTGACTAACAACCGGAAAGGAGAGGGAATATGTTTATAGAAATGATAAATGTCCGTAAAAGCTATGGACAAGGCGAGGCTACCGTGCACGCATTGGATGGTGCCGGGCTTTGTATTGAGGAAGGAAAAATAGCAGTGATACTGGGACCATCCGGCTCAGGAAAAAGCACAATGCTGAATATGCTGGGAGGCTTGGACAGTCCGGATGAAGGGGTGCTGAAAATTGATGGCAGAGAAGTTTCCGGGCTTAGAAATAAAGAACTGACGGATTACCGCAGGGCAGATGTTGGGTTTGTGTTCCAGTTCTATAACCTGATTCCGGATTTGACCGTAAAGGAAAATATTGAAGTGGTGGCAGATATAGCGGAGCAGCCGTTGGATATAGAAGAGGTCATGCAGGCAATGGATATTGAAAAATATAAAAACCGTTTTCCAAGAGAATTATCCGGGGGACAGCAGCAGAGGGTTGCAATTGCCAGAGCAATGATAAAGAATCCGAAGCTGCTGCTGTGCGATGAGCTTACCGGGGCACTGGACTCGAAGTCATCAAGAATGGTTCTTTCATTTATTCAAAAGGTAAATTTGCAATTTGGCACAACGATTCTGATTATTACCCACAACGAGGCTATCGCCGCTATGGCGGATTGCATCATCCGTATCCGGGATGGACAGGTATGTTCTAATATAGAGAATACCGGGAAAAAGAAGGTGGAAGAGCTGGAACTGTAATACAGTTTTAAATAATAGATAATTGCGAAACGCACATCTACTTTGTTTGAGTTTCGCAATTGTCTGGTTTTTAATAAGATAATGAGGTATGAAAATGACATTGAATAAAAGATATAAGAGAAATATTAAAAATAATCTATCCTTTTATCTGTGTGTGGGAATTCTTACAATGCTGGTGGTCCTCCTGTATCTGATATTCTCATGCGGAGCAGACGGACGGAGAACGTATGTTGACAGGTTCTATAAGGAATGTCATCTGGAGGATGCGCAGTTTACAACAAATAAGGCGATGACGGATGAGGATATTGCAAATCTGGAAAAGACATATCATGTTGTCATTGAGGAGCAGCTTTATGCAGATTATGATGTGACAGACGGAGAGCAGAATTATGTACTTCGTCTTATTACAGGGCAGAAGAAGGTAAATGGATATGAAGTATCCGGTGGCAGGGATTTAGAAGCTGATGATGAGCTCCTTTTGACTTCCCATATAGCAGACAGCCATGGATTACGGAATGGGGAGAGTACGGTTGAGGTTGGAGGGAAAACTTATTATGTGGTGGGACGGTTTGTACGTCCTGATTATATGTTCTGCCTGCAAAATGTAGAGGATACCTATGCGGTATCGGATGTATTTGGACTGGCACTTGTGACAGACAAAGCATTTGCCGGGATTTCTGAGGATAAGGTGAATCGGTATTATTCGGTCAGATATGGTGAGGATACTAACGAAGATGAGTTCCGGGCTGCACTTTATGACAGCTTTGAGACGAATTATTACCTGAAAGCAGAGAACAATACCAGAATAAATACTTTGACGGACGACCTTGACAGTACGGAGGTTTACTCCGGTATCATCCTTCCACTAATGGTTTTGTTCGTAGTTTTGATGATTGCTATTGTACTTGGAAGGAAAATCCGACAGGAGCAGAAGTTAATCGGCGTGTTACAGGCACTGGGTTATCAAAAGAGCAGACTGGCTTTCCATTACAGCTTTTTCGGTGTGATAGCGGGGATAAGTGGAGGTCTGATGGGACTGGTGCTGGCGCAGCTGCTGAAAGAATCTATTATGGATTTGATTTTTGTTAAGACAGAACCCCTTCCTGTTTCGATTTCCTTTGCTCCGGATAAGCTTGTCTTTGCCATAGTATTTCCCGTAATTGTTTACTCTTTGACAATTTATTTTACAGCAATGCGGGTTATGAAGGGCAATGTCATCGGTATGATTAGCGGGAATTCCAATAAAAAGGATAAGAAAAAACTGCGTTTGGCAAATGCAAATATATCCTTTCAGACAAAGTACAAAATTCGCCAGATTTTCGGAAACTGGGGAAGGAGTGTTGTGGTTGTTCTTGGTATACTGATTGGAGGCATTGTAATTGTATTCTGTCTTGCCTGCATTGATTCCATGGATTCGTATGTTAGTAAGACTGTGGATACCATCGGCACTTTTGAATACGAATACTTTCTTTCTGAATTGAAAACAGATGCGGTAACGGAGGAAGAATCAGCAGATGTTGAAGATGCCGTTAAGCTTTTATCTGCTTCCTTTGAGGTGGAAATCAAGAATGACACCATGCTTTTGATGGGAATGGATGATGACAAATTTGTCAATACAGAGCTGGCTTCCGGGAAAAATGCGGATTTAACGGATGGAGGTTATTATATATCCAGTATGGGAGCGATGAATTATGGTGTAGGCAAAGGAGATAAACTGACCTTTGTGGAGCCAGCCTCCAGAGAAAAGTATACGGTAACCATTGACGGGATTGTGAAAAATGATTCCCAGTGTGTCTTATATACCTCAAGAGAAAAGGCATGTACACTCCTTGGTCTGCCGGAGGGCTGCTATAATGTACTGATGAGTGACAGGGCACTGGATATTGATGAGCACGAGATTTCCAATGAGATTACCAAACAGTATTTAGCAGACCAGATTGATGCCGTTGTAGAAGCCATGAACAGCATGATGGGAATTATTTATGTGTTCGGGGCTGTTATCTGTGTTGTTACCGTTTATCTGATGGTAAATATGCTGATTTCCGAAAACACC
>JAXVOW010000095.1:0-5932 GCA_037301995.1 bacterium
TCTCCATTGTGGTATCAATCTGATACTCTGTATAAAGCTCCCGGTCTGAATATAAATCCGGATTACTGTTATAAAGGCGTTCAAAGGTTCCATACTCCACCGCCACAATTATTTTAGAAGGGTCAATTGTAATCTGCTCCCCTCTTTTCATATCTCCTACCTGATAAAAATAATTTTCAAAGGTAACCACTACACCCTTTAAATCATAATCTGTATTGTTTGTTATGGTTCCTGCAAAGCCCGTCGTCGTACACTGTAAATCGCAGTCAATGGCTCCCATATCGTTTTCACTGGTCTTCTTCATATAAAGTGCAGTACTTTCAAATGTCTCATCGTTATCCAGTAAAATTTCAGTTCCGTCACCTGTTTTTCTTATCAGGAAATCGTATTTCCCACCGGAATCGCCGGAATTAAACATACTATAGGAATAATCATCCATATTATAGCGGAATTCGGAATAGCCCTCCTTTATTCTGACTGTATATTCCTGTGCTTTCGGACAGGTAATATTGGCATACACCTTTTCTGTTTTGAAGCTATCCTCTATGTCCACAATGGAAAATGTATTTATCAGAGGTCTGCTGACCCTGTAAATGAAGCCTGTCAGATAAATAATTCCTGTAAATGCCAGTGACACCAGCGGAATGGCAATCCATATTTTTTCTCTCTTTTTACAGGTTTTTAAAATGAGATAAAGAACCGGTCCCACCAACACAACATATAAAAGCAGGATACCTCCATACAATAGTCCACTGGGTTTTTTATTGATATCCGCTGTCTTAGCCAGCTGAATACCACTATACATAGCACTTGTATTATAGCTGCCGCCATTTAATCTGGTTACAACCGCATCCGTGGCTGTCGTCTGTAGCAGCAGGCGTGCCATGGCATCTTTATTGGCATAGCTTATAACTGGCTCCATTCCCAGGGAATAGGACAATACAACCACATTACCGGCTCCCACCGTCTTCTGATATGCAGTCTGATTATCTGACAACTCTGTTAATTCCGACGCTCCGTCAAATGCAAATTCAACCGAATCTACATCCTTTATTATAAAATCCTCTTCACTCTGCAGGGTATGTCCAGACTCTTCCTCATTTTCAGTACTCTGCTGCCCATCTGCCACCTCTTTGTCATTTTCAGTGCTCCCTATATTTACAGTTTCTCCCAATTTCACATCTTTCTTTTCCAGTTTTCCAATTGTTCCCGTTATAAAATCATCTGTAAAGACATGGAGCACATTCTGATAATTGCTTCCCAGAGACAAAATCAGGACACCACCGTTATTTACCCACTCCTTGAGTGCGGCATACTGTTCATCTGAAAGGCTGGCGGTATCAAAATTATCCAGAATAATATAATCCAGAACAGAAAGCGCCCCGCTGTCTGCCGGCAGAGAAGCCTTATTTAATTCCAGAGTACTTACTATGCCAGAATAATTACTAAGCTTCATTTCAAGTCCATCAAAATAATTCAGGGCACTGTAATCGTCACTGAGGATTCCAGCCATGACATTTTCACCTATTGATACAAGGTTCACCTGCTTTGACTCCGAATATACAACCTTATTCTTGTCATCCGTAAGCTCAATTTTTATCTTTCCCGAATTGCCAAGGGCAGAAGGGATAAAGGTAAAGTTTTTTTTCTCTCCCGCCGCCAGTGAAATCTCTTCACCATAGGCAGCAACCTTCTGTCCATTGTCTACCACCGGTACAACACGCAGGGTTCCTGTAAAGTTATTCCTGCTTTCCACAGTAACCTTAATCACCACCGGATTATCATATGCGGCAAAGCCATCCATTCCACATTCCGTCTCCACCGTAAAATTCTGATTTTTATTTGACTTTTCTGTATCCTGTGCCGCATGGAGTATAAATGCCGGAAACAACATTACTGATACGGTTACCAGCAGTGCAAACAATGCTGACAGTCTTTTCATACCCATTCTTTTCATACACCTCTCCTCTTATCCTTCTTCATACTTAGGTAATTGCAAAATTTCTTAATATACAACGAGCCAAGTGAGCGTCTCCGTTCATTTGGCCCGGTATTATTGTAACACAACTTTTCCTGTAAAAATCTTACGTTTTTCTTAATTCATTTCAAAGCTTTTATTAAAACTGCCTCATCTCTTATATTTCCCTTTTCTCACAAAGGAATGGTTTCCTGCCTTTTCCTGCATTTTATCATACTGCTCATACATATCCTGTACACTATTCTCCAACAGAAAATAATGTTTGATGTAGGGCACCATTAAAACCAGCAGCATAAGGATTAACAGCACCATAGAAATCGAAAAATTACTAAATGTATATAAAAATGCCATAACCGTCAAAATGGCAAAGGTTACTGTCACAATCAGGTGAATCAGCCTTTCATGGGCAAAAAATGCAATCTGTACCAGATGCTTTTTCATCTCCTCCTCCCAGTCAATATTGTCATCCTCTGCCTCTAACAATTCATCAATGTATGCTAAATACTGTCTGATTCTGTCTGCCATACACATATCCTCCTCTTTCCTATCAGGAATATCTTCTACATCCTGTATATTCTGCTCATAACATACTCTGGCTTCTTACAAAAATATTAACCAGACTTTTTTGTTAAAAATTTTTCTCCCAATAGTAAAAGAATCACTCCTGTTACTATCCAGGTTACAAATGCCACTCCAAGGCGTATCAAAGTTATGGCTGTGCTATGCTCCTGATACCATGCATCATCAAATGCATACAGCACACCTTTCATTGTCATATCATATTCGTTACTAAATTCGGTCAAATAACTCTGCACCTCTTTCGAAACACCATCCTTTTTAGAAATCGGAAGAGTAACCTGTTCTCCTCTCTCAATCGCCTTTGCTGTACGTTTCGGAATCTGCGCCAATATATAAGTTCCATCCGGACATTCCAAAAGATAATATTCATTATATTGGTCTAACAAATCCCAACCCCTAATCACCTCACGGCGTCTGGCACCTGCCCTGCTTCCTCCTGTTCCTGCACTTTTGAAATATGGACTTTCCCATGCTTTCAATTTGGATATCCCTGTAGAAACAATACCCTTTGGCTCCATTGTTACATTGTCAATTTGAAGGATATCTTCAAACTCTTCTTTACCAGAAATTCGCGGAATATCTTCTCCTGCCGGACGCCCTGTATATGAAACACTTTTATTCTTCTCCATATCAGACATTGTAATAAATGTCTCATCCTTCTCCATAAAATCTTCCGGATAAAAATTCTGATAAACAAAAAATGCTGCTACGAGACCCAGTATTACCGCAATTATTGTAATCGTTTTTTCTTTCATAATATGTGCCTCCCATTTATCTGAAGTATACCATTTTCCATATATTTCCTCAACCCAAATAAAGCAATGTCTTCTTTTTCCTAAAGCCTATTTTTCAAGTAATGCAAAAAAGCTTATCCTCTTCACAATCCATAATTTCCCAAAACCAAATCAACAATCAACACAATGTATTCTCTCAGTATATAATGCAGCGTAAATACACTTACTCCCCTCGCAGAGATTCCGTATACGGAGACATCCGTATAATATCTTAAGATAAGCTTTGACCGGAAGATATGAAACCCACTGCTTACAATTGCTATCCGTTCCGGATAATCCGTAATTTTCTCTAATGCAAACCGGATATTTTCCACTGTGGTAGTGGATTTTTCCTCATATAAAATCCTTTCCTTTTCAATCCCCATTTTTTCTAATTCATTGGCGATACATTGCCCTTCACTAATCTCTTCTCCTGTACCCTGCCCACCCGTACCGATTACCTTTGCATTTTCATTTTCAATCAGATACCCATAGGCAGCATCAATCCTCTTTTGCAGCACTTCTGTGGGTTCGGTTCCATTTACGGCTGCACCTAACACAATGATGTAATCACAATTCCCGTCCGCTGTCTCCTTCATATCACCAATTACAAGCCCTGCAAATATAACGAAGGTAAGGAACAGGGCAAGAAATGCTGTATCAAATAGTACATATATTTTCTGTACTCTTCCGGCCTTTTTCCGACAGGCAATCAGACCTGTGATACCCAAAACACATAAAATAGCACCTATGAGCCACCATGCATATAAAATAGATATTCCCTTTCCCCCCGCCGCAAGACAAATAATATAATAAATAAAGCATATAACACCCAGCAGTATTTCCACACCACTAATGCACAGAATGTATTTTGTCATGTTTTCTCCTTTTCAAACAGCCAAAGCTCCATTACTTTAAATGCACACTTGGAAGATTCCACTGAAAATGGGCTGCCAGCAGCCGGAGAAGCAGCACCAGCGACAAACTGATAATAGCTGCGGCTTCCGAATAACCGGCATATTCCAGAAGAAGATAAATTCCTGCACCTGCAATGGAAGCTGTGGCATAGACATGCTTGCGGAAAATATAGGGTACATTTCCTGCAAATATATCCCTCATAATACCGCCACCAACCCCCGTAATGACACCTACAAAAAGAAGCAGGGCTATATTTTCACTTCCCAACTGCTCCTGTGTATAACGAATGCCAAGAATGGTAAAAGCACCCAGACCAATGGCATCTGAAGTAAGAAGCACTCTATTCCATGCGGCGCTCTTTTCCTCCGTCTGCCGCTTAGACAGGACTACACCCACAATAAATGCTGCAACAGCTACAGCAATTGCAAGCTCCGCACACCATGGGTCCTGAAACACGACCGGCGGCACCTCTCCTATTATAATATCCCGCAAAATGCCCCCACCTACTGCAGTCACCAGCCCCAGCACAATGACTCCCAGCAAATCCATTTCCTTTTTCATGGCTTCAACCGCCCCTGAAACAGAAAAAGCCACCGTCCCTAAGATTTCAAGAAAAACTATCATCCAATTCATACTCTTTTCTCTCCGTGTATAATATATTTATGCCATACAGAATAGCTGAACCTTCCTCTATACCAGAAACTAATTATTTTAGAAACGGGAATATCACATTAAATTATGATATTCCCGCTTTTCATATGTAACCGTACCCGGTCACTCTAACTATTATGTTATTCCGCCGTTGTTTCCACAACCTTTACTTTAGCATACCACTTTCCCCCAAAGGAACCATTATGAAATGTTAAATCATTGTCAATTACAATTCCATAGGAGGAGGTTGCATGGATTCTCCACTGTGTTCCACAGCCTGCATACTGGATTAATACTACCTTACCTTTATACTTATAGCAAACATTTCCTGCTGCGGTTCTGCTTTTTTTCAGCTTCTTCATACCGCAATTTTTTTTCAGATAAGAGGCTGCCTCTTTGATTGAAGAAAATTCACCGAAATAATAGGCAATATGCTCCTGATTCTTATATAACAGTGCATCTCCAATCTCCAAATTCCTGGCTGCCTTTTTATTCGCTTTCTTACTACTCTTCCAGGTTGTGATTCCCTTATTAATTGCAATTTTTTTGCGTTTTCCCCATACCCATTTCTGTTTTGATTCATTATATATTGCCGGCTTATAAGATATCTTTAATTTTCCGGAACGCTTCCATACATACGTTGAACGTCCGGAAATTATTTTTACATCCTTTAACGCATGGTTTTCTGCTCCCTTTTGCCCTAAATTTTCTAACACCCAGGCTGCATATGCACTACAGTCCATTTTCCCATAGGAAGTGCCCAGCTTTTTGCTCATAAGCTTTCGCAGCTCATCCTGATTTATAGTATAGCCTGTTTGTTTGGTTAAGGCAGCCTTTGCTGCTTCCGCTTTAACGGATGTAAATGGTACAGTACACACCGTCAGCATTATTAGTAATATGAAAAATACTATTTTATCCTTTTGCTTCATATTCATTCTCCTCGTTCATCCAAATGGATATTATATACTATAATATTACTCTTTTCAATAATTTCGTTACATTTTTGTTACATTCCTATAACATTTTTTATAAA
>JAXVOW010000096.1:0-5058 GCA_037301995.1 bacterium
TGATCCGGAGGAACTTATGCGTGTTATCCGCACCCTGTATACACGGAAGCAGGAAAAAAAAATCCAGAACGTCTGCCGGCTTTTATGTCAAAGCGTATGAATTTGCCACAGAGCTCTAAGGAATCCGCAGCTGCATCTTGGGAAGATATTTCTGCAACAAACAAAGAGCTTCCAGATATGAAAGGTTGGACATGCACATGTGGCATTGATTATGCAAAAACAACAGATTGGGTTTCTGTGAATCTACATTTTAAAAAAGGCAACCTCCGGTATGATATTAACCATTCATGGATTTGCGCAAAATCCAGAGATTTGCCGAGAATAAAAGCACCCTGGAAAGAGTGGGTAAAAAGTGGGAAAGTTACGTATGTAAATGATGTGGAGATTAGCCCGGATTTAATAGCGGCATACATAGCAGAAATGGGGAAAATTTATAATATTCTTTGTGTAGCAATGGATACATACCGGCACGCATTGCTAAAAAGCGCATTGATGAAAGTTGGTTTCTCGACAGAAAAAGGAAATGTAAAGACAGTATCACAGATGGATATTCTGAGAACTGTGCCGATAATAGACCATTGTTTTGTAAATAGATATTTCGTATGGGGAAATGACCCGGTACTTAGATGGGGAACAAATAACACAAAAACAATTCGGTATGGAAAAAATGTAGGTGCTGATAAAGGCTCTTTTGTTTATGCGAAGATTGAAGCAAGAAGCAGAAAAACGGACCCGTTTATGGCATTGGTAGCATCCATGGTACATGAAGAGGAGATAAAAGAATTTGTTCCACTACAAAAAGGAACGATTCTTGCAATATAGGAGGAAGATATGGGATGGTTTGAAAAAATCAAAAGTGCATTTCCAAAATCATCAAAAGCCAGTATAGGATTAGATGAATCCGAGGTGGAAATAACAATACCAAATTCTCTATATATCAGAGAGCTTGCAATTTACACAGCAACATCATTAATAGCTAATGCAATATCACAATGCGAAATTAAGGTTTATCAAAATAACGAATCAGTAAAAAATGAGGACTATTTTTCACTGAATGTAAAGCCGAATCCAAATGAGTCAGCAAGTGAGTTCTGGCAAAAAGTAATTAACAAAATGCTTCGAGCTTCACCAGGGAAAGGCGCATTATGCTTTATATCCGGCAGAAACCTATATTGTGCAGATGATTATTCAATAGTAGAACAGAGACCGTTTTTGGGAAATATATACGGAGGCGTTTCTGTGGATAACTTTTTATTAGATAGACAGTTTACCGCAAAGCAATGTTTCATTTTTAAGTTAGAAAATACGCAGGCAAACAATCTAATAAAAAGCATGTATGAAGATTATGGGGATATTGTCTCAAAAGCAATGGAATCTTATAAAAACTCAAATGCACAGAAATTTAAATTAAAGGTAGAGGGGGCACAAGCTGGGTCCCCAGAATTTAACAAGACTTTTGAAGAGGTTTTGCAAAAGCCTTTAAAGCAATTTACCAGCGGAGATAAGAAGGTATATATCGAATATGGTGGCTATGCTCTGGAACCAATGAAGACAGACGGAACGCAGAAAAACAGTGATGATGTGGTAAAGCTGATTGACCAGATTTTTAAAATCACGGGTAAGGCGTACAAAATCCCGGAATCTTTGATGCTTGGCAATATTACAAATATGAATGATGTGATAAAAGCATTTTTAACATTTGCTGTGGAACCGGTGACCGATATGATTGGAAAGACCTTGACCGGCGGATATGGATTGGAAGAATGGCAGAAAGGGAATTACTACAAAGTTGATACATCCGGCATCAATCATATAGATATATTCGATATGGCAAACAATATTGATAAACTCATATCCAGTGCATTCATGTGTATTGATGAGGTGCGGGAACGCACAGGGTTGGATGCGATAAATGAGGAATGGAGCAGAAAGCACGTTCTTACAAAGAATTATGAGTTTATGGAAAAAATGATGAACCCAGTAAATGATGAAGGAGGTAATAAAAGTGAAAAAGACACCGATGATGGCAGTGGGAATTAATCCGGCAAAACCAAGAATGATGGTGAGGTTTAAAGCACCAAAGCAGTCTGCAAAAAGCAATACATATAAATTGTACATTTATGATGATGTAAGTGCTTATGGAAAATTTGACTGGAACACATGGAGCTACCTGGAAAGTCAGACGAGCGCAAATTATTTTAAAGACCAGTTGGAGATGATTCCGGAAAATGCAACGATTGAATTATATGTAAATTCAAACGGCGGAAGTGTAAAAGAAGGGGTAAGTATTTATAACCAGCTTGCAAGACATAAGGCTGAGAAGATTGCGTATGTAGATGGATTTGCATACAGTGTTGCTTCTTTAATCTGTATGGCATGTAGCAAGGTTGTTATGGGAATGGGCACATCTATGTTAATCCACAATATGTGGATGGAAGTGTCTGGAAATGCTGAAGAGCTTCGCAAAGCTGCAGATGATTTGGACGCACTTATGGAAACAAATCGCAAAATTTATTTAAAAAGAAGCAAAGGAAAGATATCAGAAGAGGAGCTCGCATCAATCATGGAGGAAGAGCGAATTTTGACACCAGAGGATTGCTTAAGCTTCGGCTTTGCGGACAAGATTTTGGAATTGGATGACGATGATGATAATAATGATGCAGCGGGAGATGGTTCTGGAACGGATGATGAAGAATCTGACGATTCAGATTTAGAGGATGACGACATGGAAAGTGGCTCTGATTCAGGAAATTCTGACGATGATGACGATGATGACGATGCAATAAATCAGATGTTGCCTTTACATATCATGATGAGGCAAAACTATGTAAAGCAAAGAAAAAGCTTGCAGAAGCAAATTAACCAGCTAAACAAAGATGCAAATCCGGCAAAGCCGGATGAAAATAAATGCATGGAATTTTTTAATCAATTTATGTAGGAGGTAAGAAAAAATGAGACCATTAAACAGTCCAGTAGTAAAAGAGGCGGCACAGGCTATGCAGAAGGCTTTTCAGTCTGGCAATCAGGAAAAAATGAACGCTGCATGGGAACAGTTCCACCAGGCAGTGTGCGATACTGTAAGACAGGACTTTGACCTTGCACAAGGAGACAAAAAGGTCCTTATGGAACGTGGGTACAGAATACTTACGGCGAAGGAACAGGAATTTTATGAAAAGTTTATTGGAGCTGCAAAGGATTCAGACCCAAAGCAGGCATTTACAGATTTGCTGAATATCGAGGGCGGGATGCCGGAGACAATTATTGAAGATGTTTACAGAAATCTTGTAAATGAACATCCGCTGTTAGATGCAATCACATTCACGAATGTTAGCTATTTAACAAAGTGGATTCTGAATGACCATACAATCCAGACAGCAACATGGGGACCAATTAATGACGAGATTAAAAAAGAAATCACATCTGCATTTAAAGAAATTGATATGATTCAGTGTAAATTAAGCTGCTTTTTGATTATTCCGCAGGATATGCTTGGATTAGGCCCGGTATATCTGGATAACTATATTAGAACAATTTTGACAGATTCTTTAGCAGCAGCGCTGGAAAATGCAATTGTGACAGGAACTGGCAAAAATATGCCAATAGGGCTGGATAGAGATATTTCAAAAGACGCCGCCGTTGTAGATGGTGTATACCCAAGGAAAACGGCAATTGAGGTAAAAAGCTTCCTTCCGGTCGAGTATGGAAGTTTGATTGCAAAACTTTGCAAATCTGAGGGAGGGCGTTATAGAAAAATTGAAGACTTAACTTTGATTTGCAACCCGGTTGACTATTACAAAAAAGTGATGCCGGCTACAACAGTCATGACAACAGCAGGAACATATATGGGTGATGTATTCCCTGTACCGACCAAGACAGTACAGAGCACAGAATTACAGGAAGGCGAGGCTATTCTTTTCCTTCCGAAAGAATACTTTGTCGGACTTGGTTCTTCTAAGACTGGGAATATCATTTATGACGATTCTGTACAGTTTTTGGAAGATAACAGAGTTTACAAAGCGAAGCTGTTCGCAAACGGAAGAGCTTTTGATAATACTGTTGCAATCCTTCTTGACATTAGCAAGCTGGAACCGGCTTATATTACGGTGCTTAACAAAAACGCAGAGCCAGGTGTTACACAGACCGATGAAGAGGAAGTTGTAACTGCTTAAGGAGTAGCTTATGGATGAAGCGAGAAAAAATGATTTAAAAAATGACGTCAAGGAAAAGCTGAGAATTACTTGGAATCAGGAAAAAACCGAGAGAGAAATTGAAACACTGGTGGATGATGCAGAGAAATATTTAAATCATTTATTAGGGGCGGAAATTGATTATTCCGCCCCTGGAATAGAAAGACTACTATTCTTGAATTTTTGTATGTACGCTTGGAATAATTGTCAGGAAGATTTTGAAAATGCGTACTTGAAAGACATCATAAGATGCCGGGCAAAATATGAGGTGATACACCATGAAAGAGAAAATTCAGAAACTGAATGATGGCTACATAGGAGTCTACAGACCTAAAAGCAGAAAAACGGATTTTTCCGCTAAGGTATCGGCGAAAACTATGGATGATTTAGAATATTTTGTGGATATGGCATATAGCGAACAATATAAAAGAGAGCAGGATTTTGACTTTGCAGAATCCTCCGGTCATTCGCTCAGTCTGAAAGTAAAAACACTATTGTATGAGGAAATAACAAAAGAGTATAAGGTAATTCTTGATAATGTTCTTTACAACATTTTAAAAATTGATTATGCAAAATCGGAACGTGCAATGTACTTTTATTTAGAGGAGGAGCGAAAACTTGCTGAATGAGATTCGTGAAAAATTAGAAGAACTGCAGATGGGACCGGTAGAATACGGCAGGTTAACATCTGTGCCGGAAGTATGTAATTATATTGTGTTTGCCAGGGGAGAAATTAAGAAAGCTGGAACATCCAGCCAGGATTTTAACCGTGAATATACAGTAGTTCTTGTCCACGAAGACTATATTCCGGAAGGCACAGAAATACTTCAAGAAGTGAGGCGCTTCAGGAAGAATACAGCAAGACTTATGC
>JAXVOW010000097.1:0-8252 GCA_037301995.1 bacterium
CTGATTTTCTGCTTTAAATGGTCATAGGCAATCACCTTGTCAAACAGCATCAGATTGTAATCATCAAAATCACTTTCCTTTAAATGCAGCTTTGGCTCGGCATAACCAATCATCTCATAGGAGAAATATCCCACCAGACCTCCAGTAAAGCTTGGCATTCCCTCAATAGACGGAGAACGGTACTGCCCCAGCAGCTCCCGCAGCGCCTGCATGGCATCCTTTTTTTCAGTTGTCTCCATCGCCCCGCTTTTCATGGTTACCATTCCGTTTTTACAGCTAATCTGCAAAAGGGGATTCACTCCAAGGAAGGAATACTGTCCCCACTGTTTACCACCTTCCACACTTTCTAACAGATAATATTTACTGTCAATCTCCTTCAGCCTTCTCAATAATGTAATTGGCGTTACAATGTCTGCATAAATTTCCTTACAAACCGGAATCATGTTATATTCCTTTTCAAACTGCCTCGCCTCTTCATAACTTGGAAACATACTTTACCTTCCTTTCTTAAAATATTTTTCTATTGCTTTGTTCAAAACCACGCTTTGCCAACCTTGCTTCATCCGCTCTGCGTACCTTCCTGCTAAGCTCATCCTTCGCTAAGTATCCAGGCATCGGTCATGGCTTTCACTCCGGCATGCAACCTCGATTCCGCTTACTCTGTATATCTTTCCACTAAGCTCAACTCCGTTTCGCTAAGTGTTCAGACATCGCTTCATCCGCTCTGCGTACCTTCCTACTAAGCTCACTTCCTTCGCTAAGTATCCAGGCATCGGTCATGGCTTTCGCTCCGGCATGCAACCTCGATTCCGCTTCGCTTCATCTCGGTCATGGCTTTCGCCATATGTGTAAAATTAGATATACAGCTATCGGTGAGCAAGCTCCCCATAGCTGTATATCTAATTTTACACGCATGCCTCAATGCTAACATGAAAAAAGGCTTCTGTCCCATACAGGGACAAAAGCCATAATATACTTCTGCGGTACCACCCAAATTGATGCTATGCATCCACTCTTTATACATACTATCATATGCACCCCATTGATAACGGACAGGTTCCCGTTGGCATCTACTCTGAAAAATCATTTCAAGCCACCCTCGTAAGTCCATTCAACTATCGACCACCTGCTGTATCTCACCACCACAGCTCTCTGTAAAGCTTTACCATAGCCTACTCCTCTTACTCATCGGTTTTGTAGTACGGTATGACCAGCATACTGAATCATGCCAGTGTTTTAACTGGGTTTAAGTATAAACCTGTTAAAAAAATTTGTCAAATACTTTTTAACAATGTCGCTAGAACTTCATCTCCACATCATTTCTTTTATAATCCTCTGCCTCAAATAAATCCCTCTTTTTTGCTCCAATCATACCTGCCACAATGGATGCCGGAAACATAACAATTTTCGTATTGTAAGCTGTGGCATTGGCATTATAAAGACGCCTTGCCGCCTGCAGATGCTCCTCCACATCGGTAATACTGTTCTGTAATGCGATATAATTTGCACTGGATTTCAGTTCCGGATATGCCTCCGCAGTGAGACGGAACTGGTTTGCCACCTCGTTCATCTTGTTTGCCGCCTCTGACTTCTCCCCAACACTCATGCCGGAACGCAGCCGGATTGTCTCAAACAAAGTCTTGCTCTCATGCGAGGTGTATTCCTTTACAACCGCCAGCTGCTTCGTAAGCACATCATAACGCTTAGTAAGCGCCACATCAATTCCAGAATCCGCTTCGTCCACCTTAAGAGCCGCCGCCCGAAGCCCATTCATCGTGCCAATAAACCAGATTACAACAACCAATACAACAACTCCAACAATCATTCCAATTACCATAATAAAATCCTCCCTTTTTAAATATTCTCTTTCGACTTTAAGACAAAGCAAATATGAGAATAATAAATGCAATTACACAGACAACTGTAACAAAGCACCCCTTGCCTGACACCTCAACATGAGGCACATCCCTGGTTTCCTGCAAATCTGCTTTTCTCATTACATAAGGCGTCTGTTCAATTTCCGCCCATTCATCTCCTGCTTTCTCTGAAACCATTTCTGCCGCCTTCTGCATAGCAAGCACCTTATCCTCGTAAGCCTTATCCTCCAACTGCAATATCTCTATAATCTTTACGATTTCATTTAATTCCTGTCTGGATTTCTCCACCTCCCTATGTACATCAAGCTTTCCATTTGGCGGAACAAAAATACCTCCCTTTCCGGAACGCAGTATATACAAATCCTCTCCATCAAAGCTAATATATATATTCCGGTCAAGCTCGCACAGCTTTTTTAAATACTCCATAAACGGTGGTGTCAGCAAATAGTATACACTATGTCCATCTTCTGAATATACATCGAATTTCCTGTTGAAATCCACATCCTCCATCTCAACCTTGGAAAGTCCACGCTCCAGCGCAGCGTCATGTGTATCTGTCACAATCAATATGCGACTGTCAATTGCCTTTTTATAGTGAAACTGTACAAGTCTTCCGTCTACATCCACTACGGTTTTTCTATTCTTACCGCTTCCGGTAGTATGGGTAATCCGGACATCGGACTGTTTAAATTCCACTCCTGCATGCTGCCCGGAAATTAAATCCTCCGACCGGTACCCAAAATCATTTCTCCAGTGTATTAAACGGGCAGTCTGAAATTCTTCCTTCGTAAATCCTTTGGTTGGAAAATAGTCTGCATCATCAAAGCATGCCTGAAGAACATGCCTGGCAATCAATTGTTTATAATCGTCTTCATATTCTTTTGAAACCTTTGCACCAAGTATCAGAAGAACAATTCCAGCTGCCACACCACAAAAACTAATCGACGACAAAACCATTTCCGCCACAACTACTCCAGTTGATTCCGGCAAAATTCCAATTCCGTTTAGTACCTGTAATAAACCAACAACAATAAATGGAAGAAAAAATGCAGCAGCCCCAATTGTAATAAAATTATTTTTCTTTTTTCGTTTCGGTTCTAATGCCTCTATTATCCTGTTTTCATCCAGCTGAATTTCTTTCATAAATACTTCAACTCCCATTTCCCTTTTGTTTAATAAACAACACTAAAATACAATCTTTAACCGAACATTCCGGCTATAGCCTTAACCTCAATCCGCTGCTCCCCGCCTTTGAGGTGGCAGGTTTATTCCAATTCTCCAGATTATCATCCTCATATATATCCTGCGTTTTTGCATCTTCAAAAGCAGGCCCGCCAAAGACAGAATCTTCCATATCCACAACTCCATATACAAGTTTGTTGTCTTCCACAACAGGTGATTCCTTCTCTGTATCTTCTTCCTTGGAATACATTGCTCTTAGGTTCGCCTCATCTGCCACCTTGTCAAGATTCATTATATCCACAAAGTCTAAAATTTCCTTCAGCTCATTATAGCTTTTTCCAATCTCGTACTGTAAATCCAAGGTCTTTTCCATATCCACTTCAAATATGCCATTGATACCATTTCGCAGGACATATATATTATTTCCCGAAAACCGGAAAGCTATTTCCCGTCGCACATCCAGCTGTAACAGATATTCCATAAATTGCGGTGTCAGCAGGTAATATGCCATCTGCTCATTCGCAGCGTACACATCATACTTGTTATTAAAAAGCATATTTTCCATTTCCACCTTTGTCATTCCACGCACATCCACATATGTACTGCCCTGAGATTCTATGACAATATCACCATTAAGGTTTTTCTTATACTCATAGACTGAAATTCTTCCATTCAGCCTTGCGGTTTCATTATATAAATCACTTGCATTTACACTTTTCTCCTGCTTCACATCTGCCTGACGGTACCCTACACCCTTGTAAACTCCCTCAATATAATCCTCAGAAATTATGGAATCCAGGCGGCTGGGAAATCTATTTAAGAGGTTAAAATCTGAAAGCTCCTTTTTTGAAAACCCCTGTGACGGCTTATACTGAAATTCTTCAAAAAAATGCTCCAAAACAGGTTCTGCAATAGTTTTCTTATATTCCAAATAAAAAGCTGTATGCTCCGCAGCAAGCGTATCCCGAAGCTTATGAAGCCGATAGCTATCTAATAAGCTTACAACAATGGTTACCGGAATAAAAATTCCTCCAACCTGAACATTTTCTCTTTTCATAATATTTTCTATTTTTTTCTGATTTTTACAGATTCTTACCCGCAAGGGCTCCAAGACAGCAAATACCTTCTCCCCATCAATTGCAAGGTTTAGGGTGCTATAAATTTCCCTGTTTTTCTGCATGTCCTGACGAATTTTCTCTTCATATGCTTTTCTGTCAGCCTTAATCAGATGTTTCTTTTGCTCCACCTTTATCTTAAAAAAAATTGCAGCAAGCTGCAAAATTACAAAGAAAACCCACACATGTGCGGCATCTCCCATCATATCTCCGGCAGAACTCCATTGGCTTATTTTATTGGGGTCATTTGGATTATAATACCATGTCTCCTGATTTCCCGGTGTAACACTGCAACTGTCTCCTTGCACAGTACGATTGTATTCCACTCCATCCACTGTATAGCTATAGGAATTATCATATGTGGTCTTTGTCCGTTCTTTCCCATCCTCCCTATATGTACTTACATAGCTTTCCGAATCTGTCCATGTAATGGTGACCGGCAGATATTCCACTCCTGACTCAAATGTCAATTTTGCTGATATGAATTGTATTAAAATTCCCAGCAGCAGCACAAATGCAATTCCCTGGCAGCAGATAAAACCCATTTCCATGCCGCTGACCCGTTTTCCTCTTCCCCGCCTTCTGCTCATAACTCCATAATCCTCCCTCAATGCGGTAACATACTAACTCTCCCACCGTTCCAGATTCTTTCTTGCCCAAAGCTCTAACGACTGTGCCGTTTCGGAAATTTCAGAAAGAACACCTAAAATTTTTCTGAATTCCTCCCGCTCTGATTCATCAATCAAACCGTCCTCGGAAATATCAATCAGGGAATCCTTCAAATCGGATATATCATTTATGGAACCAAGGGTATTTAAAATGAGCCGATCCAGATTTTTTACTTTAATCTTCTTACCTGTAATGCGACCAAGAGGACAAAGCGCTGCACAATACTGGCTGCACAATTCCGGCTTATCATATGCCTGTGCAATCATTTTTACCTCTTCCTGGTAGGGAACCACCTCTGACAATTCAATCCGTGCCAGTCTGGTGCGGTCAATCCCGATTACATCAGATGCCTTCTCCCTGCTGCTAAATTCCGGATTTTTCTCCATCGCTTCTACTCTTGCCTGATAAAATATATTGTCTGAAGCCTTCGTTGCTCTTCTCCCCATAGGAACCTCCTTTGTAAGTCTTGAATGTAAATAATTTTATCCAAAACGTTTCCAGTAATTATCTCTTATACTATATCAAGTTCTGTCCAACATTTACACCAAAAATCATGCACTTTATGAAATTGTATCGTGCGTATTTTGATACGTTAACCTATACTCCGCTACCCCGTGCCAGCACACCGCTTTCCTCCACCGCTTTTACCACTTTATCAAGCTCTTCCACAGGCAGTACCAGTGCAAAACGCACATAACCCTCTCCAAGACTTCCAAAGGCATCTCCCGGCGTACAAAGCACTCCCGCCTTTTCCATCATTGCCATACAAAATTCTCTTGCGCTGCTATATCCCTCCGGCACCGGTGCCCAGACAAACATGGTTCCCTCACTGTCCGGCACATTCCAGCCGATTCTCCGGAATCCGCCACAAAGGGCATCTCTCCGTCTCTGATATTCCCTACACTGTTCCTTTACAAAATCATTTGAACCCTCCAGAGCTGCAATTGCCCCATACTGTATCGGCAAAAAGGTTCCAAAATCAAACTGGCTGCGCAGAAGCTTTAACGCATCCACTGCATCCTTTCTTCCCAGCATGAAGGAAACCCTGGCTCCCGTCACATTAAATGATTTTGACAGCGAAAAGAATTCTGCACCAATATCCATGGCTCCAGGTATGGATAAAAAGGATTCTCCCACCTTGCCATCAAAGATGATATCCGAATACGCATTATCATGGATTATAAAAATGTGATATTTCTTTGCAAATTCCACCAGTTCCTCATAAAAAGAACGGGGCGCCGTGCGGCATACCGGATTGTAGGGATAGGACACAATCATAAGCTTTGCCCGTCTTGCAACCTCCTCTGGTATCTCCGAAAGCACCGGCAGAAAATTATTTTCTTCTTTCAAATCATAAAAACACAAATCCGCACCGCTTAAATAAGAGCCCGCCTCAAAAATCGGATATCCCGGATTAGGCAAAAGCACCAAATCTCCCTCATCCAAAAGTGCCATGCCCACATGCCCAATCCCCTCCTGGGTACCATGCACTCCGGTGATACAGTCTGTGGAAATCTCCACTCCAAACCTTCTTTTATAGTAATCCGAAACTGCCTGTAACAGCTCCGGCAAATCCCGCAGCGAATACTTATAATTTTCCGGTTTGGAAGCTGCCTCCACCACCGCATCCACCACATGCTTTGGCGGTTCAAAATCCGGTGTTCCCACGGAAAGATTATAAATTTTCTTTTCTTTCTTTATCAGATTTTCTTTCTTTTCATCCAGCTCTGCAAATATTCCTGTCTGGAAATGCTTTAATCTCATTGCCTTTAATTCGCTATTTTTATCACATTTATCAAATCTGCTTTCATTATTTTGCAAATCCATTTATCCATACCTCTGATTTCTCTTTTTTATTATTTCTGCTTACCCTGCTCCCTGCTTATCTGGTGCTGTTCTTTACAATCCATCGCAAAGTCAATGAGAAAATCGTAAAAGTCCTTTACAATGGGATTTTCTGAAAACTGCTGGTTATAGGTAATGATAATATCCCGCTTGCACTCCGGGCTTTTGATTGGCAAAAGCACCATATTTTTGGAAGGCTCAGCACTTTCCCATGAATATTCCGGCCAGAAACCAACACCTAAGCCTGCGCTAATCAGGCTTCGCACCGACTCAAAATTCATACTCTCAAATACAATATCCGGTGTAAATCCTGCTTCCAGGCAAAACTGGTCACATATGCTTCGGATAGGTCTGGTATCTGCCATTACAATAAATCCCTCTTCCGCTACCTCCGCAAGCTCAATCTCCTCATACATTGCATATTTTGAGGATGCAGGCACTGCAAGAAAAAAGTTTTCCTCCAGCATCATCTGGTTTGCCGCCGGGTTTCTTCTGGGTAAGGTTGCCGTGATACACAAATCATAGTCCATGGAGGACTGGCTCTGGACAAACTGGAAATTAATATCCGGATGCTTTGCCTTGTAGGCAATAATGCTGTTGGTCACAAGAATTGACGCTGCCAAAACATTTAAATGAATGGTCTGGTGCTGCTTTCTCGCAGTATCCGCCAACTTTTTGGGAAGGCTGTCCAGGCTTTTCATAATAGGCTTTAACTCTTCCACCAGAAGCCTGCCGGAATCACTCAGGGTAATTCCTCCCTTTTTCCGGTCAAACAGCTTTACTCCCAGCTCTGCCTCCAACCGCTTGATGGACTGGGATAATGCCGGTTGTGCAATATGTAACGAATTGGCTGCCTTTGTGATATGTTCATATTGTGCAGCCACCAAAAAATATTGTAATTGTTGTAACTCCATATACCTTTCTCCGTTCCTGTGTATGTTGTCGATTGTTCCTTAGAATCTTCTTCATTAATAAACTTATATCTTATTATAATTTTAATGTTATCACATGTCAAGATTTCTCCCTGTCACATATTTTTCTTCAGAAGTGTAATACTAATAAAAAATTTTGGAGGGCATTATGAAAATTACAGACAAAAAGAAACCAGTCAACACAATTCCACAGGGTGTATGGGAAAGCGACAGACCTGACCAGAACAAGGACAAAAACAGCACCCTGACCGCATCTACGGATTTACAGGGAAATGGTTATCCCATCAACAAGCAAAGCAAATAAGCTTTGCTATACATATTCTTGTAAATAGCATTCACAACCCATAACCACTCCTGCATATGCTAAATAAAAAAGGAGAGTTTTCTATGCATAGCGAATTTGAACGTTTCCGGGATTGCAGACGGGACTGTTCGCCATGTCCTTCCTGTCATCACGGCCATGACCACAGAGATGACAGATGTGACAGCTGTGGAGAGCGCAGACGGGATGACCGCCGGAACGACAGGTGTGACGGTTGCAGAGAGCACAGACATGATGACCGCAGAGACGACAGACGGGATGACCGCAGAAACGACAGATGGGATGACCGCAGAAACGACAGATGGGATGA
>JAXVOW010000098.1:0-14300 GCA_037301995.1 bacterium
AGTTGTTTATTTTGCACAACTATGCTTTTAAAACCAGAGAGTTTCGCAATTACCTAATAAATTTATTTGGCATGGCGGAGAAAAACCTATGGTCTAATTCACATAATCGCCATAGAAACAAGGTAAAATGACATTCAGGAGGACGGCAGAGCAATGATGCAGGCACGGGCTTTAAAGGAGAAAACAGGCAGACAGATTATATTAATGGATGGCGCAATGGGAACATATTTTAACCGGCTTCACCCAGATGCAGGAGAGGCGGAAAATGCCAATATTACACATCCGGAATGGATAAAGGAGATACATAAAAAATATATCCAGGCGGGAGCCGGCATGATACGCACGAATACCTTTGCGGTAAACCATATGTTGTTTGAAAAAGAGGAGATGCAGGAAAACCTCATTGCAGCGGTAAAGAATGCAAGGGAAGCGGTGGATGAGCTTTCCCAGGAGATGCAGGCTTCAGAAGCTGTACAGGGAAGGCAGGAGGTTTTTATTGCAGGCTCCATCGGTCCAATCCGGTACAGCAATGAAAGAGAAGAGGAACAGGTATTTGAAGAATACCAGTTTATCTGTAATACGCTTTTTGGGCAGGGAGTCCGCATTTATATTCTGGAAACCTTTGCGGATGTGGAGATGGTAATCCGGCTGGCAGAGTACCTGAAAAAAATGGCAGCGGAAAACGGGGAGGAGGAGCTGTTTATCCTGGCGCAGTTTTCTGTAAACCGTATGGGCTATACCAAGTATGGCTACAGCATGCAGAGACTGGTTCATGAAATGGAAAAGGAAAAGGTGTTGGACGGCTTTGGCTTTAACTGTGGTATCGGTGTAACCCATATGAATAAGCTGTTAGAAAGCCTGACTTTTTCAAAGGACAGTGTAGTAAGTGTGCTGCCCAATGCAGGATATGAGCATATGCTCCGAGGCAGGCAGCTGTTTATGGATAATCCTGTTTACTATGCGTCTGTTATGGAGCAGATACTGGAAAAGGGTGTGAATCTGATAGGAGGGTGTTGTGGTACAACGCCGGAGTATATCCGTGTGCTGTCGGAGCTTCTGGAAAAACGGAACACCCCTTTTGCAAAACACATTGCAGTATCAGAGGATAAGGATATGCCTGTGGGAAAACCGAATCCATTTATTGAAAAGTTAAAAAATGGGGAACGGGTATACGTGGTGGAGATTGATTCCCCATTTAACCAGAAGTCGGATAAATTTTTAGAGGCGGCTTACCGGCTTAAGGAAAATGATGTGGATTTGGTTACGATTTCTGATTCCCCTATGGCGAGACCCCGGGCAGAGGCATTCGAGATGGGAATTTATATTGCAAATAAGACCGGCATCCGGGTTATGCCCCATGTATGCTGCCGTGACCGGAATTTAATTGCCCTGCGCTCTGCCATTTTAGGCGGGCACATTAACGGTATCCGGGATATGCTGATTATTACCGGGGACCCGGTGGCAAGGGATGACCGGAATATTATTTCCAGTGTATTTGACATGAACTCCATCAAGCTGATGGACTATGTAAAGAATATGAATCAGGAAGCCTTTGCGGAAGAGCCTGTTTATTATGGAGGTGCCCTTAACTATGCAGGGATAAATGTGGACGCCATTGCAAACCGCATGAAGAAGAAAATGGAGGCGGGATGCAGTTATTTCCTGACACAGCCGGTATATTCCGATGCAGATATCGAGAGGGTCAGGGAGCTAAAGAACCGGACCGGCGCGAAGATTATTCTTGGTATTATGCCGCTGGTAAGCTACAAAAATGCAATATTTATGAAAAATGAGCTTCCGGGGATTGATGTGCCGGAAGAGATTATAAACTGTTACCGCCCGGATATGGAGAGGGCGGAGGCAGAGGAGACTGCGGTTAAGATTAGTGTGGAGATTGGGAAAAAGGCAATGGACTTTGCGGACGGATTTTATTTTATGACACCGTTTAACCGGGTTTTACTGGTGAATCGAATTATAGACAGATTGAGGGAATGCCAATGAGTGCTTTTGTGAAATTCAAAAATGTAAGTAAATGCTACGGGACAGGAGAGGTGGAGATTCATGCGTTAAGGGATGTGAATTTCCAGATTGAACAGGGGGAATTTTGTATTATTGTGGGAGCTTCCGGAGCCGGAAAGACTACAATACTGAATATCTTAGGAGGTATGGATACTCTGACGGATGGAGAGGTATGGCTGGACGGCAGACAGATTTCTTCTCTGAATAAGAGGGAGCTTACCGCTTACCGACGATTTGATGTGGGCTTTGTATTTCAGTTTTACAATCTGGTGGGAAATCTTACCGCATTGGAAAATGTGGAGCTTGCCTCCCAGATTTGCAAGGAGCCCCTCGACGCAGGGACGGTACTGGAGCAGGTGGGATTAAAGGAGAGAATGTCTAATTTTCCGGCACAGCTGTCCGGCGGAGAGCAGCAGCGTGTAGCTATTGCCAGGGCGCTTGCCAAGAATCCGAAGCTGCTGCTGTGCGATGAGCCTACAGGTGCCCTGGATTATCAGACCGGTAAGGCAGTGCTGAAGCTGCTGCAGGATACCTGTAGAAATACAGGAACCACTGTGGTTGTCATTACCCATAACCAGGCGCTCACCGCAATGGCAGACCGGGTAATTACGGTTAAGAGCGGCAGAATAGCGGATATGCGGATGAATGAACAGATTGTGGATGTGGACGCACTGGAGTGGTGACGGTATGAAAAAGGGATTGATTAAATCAACATTTCGGGAAATAAAAGAGAGCTTTGGGCGGTATATGGCAATACTGCTGATTGTTGCTTTGGGAGTGGGATTTTTTTCCGGGCTTAAGGTGGCATACAGCGCAATGCTGTATACGGCGGATACCTATCTAAAGGAGCAGAACTTCTATGACTACCATTTGCTGTCCACCATGGGCTTTGATGAGGATACGGCAGAATACCTTGAGGAAAAGGCA
The DNA here is from genome assembly GCA_037301995.1 of bacterium. Lineage (GTDB taxonomy): Bacteria > Bacillota > Clostridia > Lachnospirales > Lachnospiraceae > CAG-590. Next base: position 2,947 of record JAXVOW010000098.1, read on the forward strand.
GAAGATGCGGTGGCAGAGGGCAGTAAGAGTGTAGATGTTCTGATGACAGAGAAGGATGGAACAGAGCGGGTTATCAAGACTATTGAGCTGCCGCAGTATGTCAATAAGCCGGAGCTTACGGCTGGGCGGATGCCGGAAAATGCGAAGGAATGCCTTGTGGACGAGCATGGCTTTAATGAAGACTCCATTGGAGAGACATTGACAATTGCAGAGGAAAATACGGAAGAGGACCGGGATAAATTTAAAGAAATGGAGTATACGATTGTGGGACTGGTGCGTTCGCCGCTGTATACCCTTTACCAGCGTGGAACCACCTCTATTGGGAATGGAAGCATAGATGCGTATATCTACCTGGAGCCGGAAGCTTACAATATAGACTATGATACGGATATTTATGTGGTATTTGATGCGGATGCGGAGATTTATTCGGATGAATACAGTGATTTCATGGATTCTAAGGAGGAGTTCTGGGAGGATATCTGCCAGACTGTGGCAGATATGCGGTATGAGCGTATTTTTGCAGATGCCAGTGGGGAGATTCAGGATGCAGAGGAAACCCTGCAGGAAAAAAAGGCGGATGGAGCAGACGAGTTAGCGGATGCGTTGGAGGAATTAAACAGTGGGCAAAGCCAGCTTCAGGACGGAGAAAATGCAATTAACCGGGCAAAGAAAACCATAGAGGAGAATGCGAAAACTCTTGAGGAAAAGGAAGCCGAGTATAAAAAGGGACTGAAAACCTATCAGAAACAGAAGGCAGAGTTTGACAAGGGAAAGAGCGCCTATGAAAAAGGGTTGAAAGAATATAATTCCAAGTATAGGGAATATGAGACAAGCCGTAGGGAGTATGAAGCCAGCAAGACCGCTTATGAGGAAAGTGAAAGGCAGTATGCGGAAGCCCTGGCACTGTATGAGAATGGCAAAGAAGCTTTAAGTGAGGCGGACCGGCAGGCAAAGGAGCAGGAGCTCAAGGTCTGGAGGGAGACGTTAGACACCACCAGCCAGACCTTAACAGCTGCCGGGGCACAGCTGGACACCGCAAAAACCACCTTTGCAGCTACGAAGAAGACCCTGGACGAAAAGGGGAAAGAGATTGCAAAAGGGGAGAAGCAGCTTGCTAAGGCAAAAAAGGAGCTGGAAGACGCCGGAGCACAGATTGAGGAGGCAAAGGAACAGCTCGCCTCTGCCGGAAACCAGATTTCTGAAAAGGAGCAGGAGCTTGAGGAGGCAAGAGCGGAGCTTCTTAAGGGTCAGACCGAATATGAGGATGCGAAAAAAGAATATGACGAGAAGATTCGTGATGCGGAGGAAGAACTGGCAGATGCAAAAGCGGAGGTAGAGGAGATTGAAAAACCGGAAACCTATGTACTGGGAAGAAGCAGCAATGCGGGCTATGCCAGCTTTCAGAATGATGCGGGTATCGTACAGGGCATTGCAAGAGTGTTTCCGATTTTTTTCTTTCTGGTGGCAGCACTGGTCTGTATGACCACCATGGCAAGAATGATGGAGGAGCAGCGTACCCAGGTGGGAATTTTGAAGGCGCTGGGATATTCCAATGGTGCAGTTATGGGTAAGTATATCATTTATTCCGGAAGTGCAGCTGTCATTGGTGCGGTTGTGGGCTTCTTTGCAGGCACATGGGCATTTTCTATTGTTATCTGGAAAGCATATCAGATGATGTATGATATTGGTTCCCTGCACTATGTGTTTAAACCAGGCTATGCGGTTATCTCTATTATAGTGGCGCTGATGTGTTCAGTGGGAACAACCATTGTCTCCTGTTATCAGGAGCTTCAGGAAATGGCAGCCTCCCTGATGCGGCCAAAGGCGCCAAAGGTGGGAAAACGGGTACTGCTGGAGCAGATTCCGGCTGTCTGGAGCCGTTTGAAGTTTCTGGATAAGGTATCCATGAGAAACCTGTTCCGCTATAAGAAGCGTCTCTTTATGATGATTGTGGGTGTCAGCGGATGTACCGCTTTACTGGTAACCGGTATGGGTATACGGGACTCCATTGCCAAAATTGCGGATAAGCAGTTTGACACCATTTCTCTCTATGATTTGTCGGTGAATATCAGTGAGGGAGAGGTCACTGTAGACGGTATGGAGGATGCTTTGCTGGTTTCTGAAAAAAGCATGGATATGCAGGTGGATAACAGGACAAAAAGTGTAAATGTGCTGGTGCCGGAGAGCAGCGAAGGATTTGCAGAGTATATGGATATACATGATAAAGACGGAGAAGCGGTTGCATTTCCGAAAGACAATGAAGTGGTGATATCCTTTAAGACAGCAGAGAATTACGGGATAAAGATTGGAGATAAAATCCGTCTGCAAAACAGTGATTTAAAGGGCGGCTCGGTTACAGTCAGCGGAATCTATATTAATTATTTTAACCACTATGTAATCATGACACCAGATACTTATAAAGCCTTGTTTGGCGAGGAGGCAGATTACAATGAAATGTTTGTCAATACCGGTGAAGGGGCAGATGTACATGCTGTCTCTGCGGATTTGATGAAGCAGGATGGTGTGACGTATGTTTCAGCAAGTGAGGATTTGAAAAAACAGATAGCCGATATGATGAAGAGCCTGGATTATGTTGTGGTGCTGGTTATTGCCTGTGCCGCGATGCTTGCATTTATTGTTATCTATAACCTTAATAATATCAATATTACTGAGCGTATCCGGGAAATTGCCACCATTAAGGTTTTGGGATTCTACAGGGAGGAAACCAATTCCTATGTATTCCGGGAAAACATTATTCTGACCCTGTTAGGAAGCCTGGTGGGTGTGGTTTTAGGTTATTATCTGCACGCCTTTGTTATGAGTCAGATTCAGATTGATGCGGTGGCATTTGATACCCATGTGTCTGCGGCTAGCTATATCATCAGCGTATGCCTGACATTGCTCTTTAACCAGCTTGTGAATCTGTTTATGTCAAGAAAGCTGGAAAATATTGATATGGCAGAATCCCTTAAATCTGTGGAATAAGAATTGATAAAATAAAATTTTTTGCCTTTCCATATTAAGAAAATAAAGAAAAACATGAAAAATTTGGAATAAAATCTTGACAAAACCTAAAATTGTTGTGTATAGTATTTTTATTCCAAAGGAGGACAATACTAGAATTGTCCTCTTTTTTCATGTTCGCATTGAGCCTTGCATGGAAAATTAAATATACAGAGTAAGCGGAATCGAGGTTGCAAGGCGAAGCGAAAGCTAAAGTATTAAAGAAGAAAGAAGGAGAGAATTATGAGTTTTTCAGAAATTGTAAGTGTTGTAGACGATTTTGTCTGGGGACCGGTCATGCTGGTATTGTTAGTGGGTACCGGTATTTTCCTGACAATCCGCACCGGATTTTTACCGTGGAGAAATCTTCCCTATGCATTGAAGAGTACGTTAAGTAAAGAGGCACGTACAAAAAGCAGAGGAGAGGGTGATGTGTCACCGTTTTCTGCATTAACTACGGCATTGGCGGCAACCATTGGTACCGGTAATATTGTAGGTGTTGCAACAGCTATGGTTTCTGGTGGTCCGGGAGCGCTGGTTTGGATGTGGGTTTCCGCATGTTTTGGATTAACCTCTAAGTTTTCTGAGTGTATGCTTGCTATCAAGTACCGCGAAGTAAATGAAAAGGGTGAGATGTCCGGCGGTCCAATGTATACAATGAAGAAGGCGTTAAAGAATAAGACCTTCGGAAGTATTCTCGGCTGGCTATTTGCATTTTTTGCAGTAGTGGCATCCTTCGGTATTGGTAACATGACACAGGCAAATTCTATTGCCTCTGCTTTGAATGAGACCTTCCATTTTCCGTTATGGATTGTAGGTATTGTGATAACCGTATTTGCACTGTTAATTATTGTTGGTGGTATAAAAACGATTTCTAAAGTATCCTCAGTAGTCGTTCCTGTAATGGCAATCTTTTATGTCATTTGCGGTCTGATTGTCATTATTGGTAACATTGGAAATGTACCTTCTGGTGTTGCCACGATTTTCTCCATGGCGTTCAGCTTGAAGGCTGTATCCGGCGGTGCCCTTGGTACGGTAGTGGCATCTATGATGAGTGCGATGCGTTATGGTGTTGCCCGTGGTGTATTCTCAAATGAAGCCGGTATGGGTTCCGCAGCGATTACGGCAGCGGCAGCCACAACGGATAATCCGGTTCGTCAGGGTTATATTAACATGACGGGTACATTCTGGGATACGATTGTTGTTTGTACCATTACCGGACTTGCCATTGCATCCTCCGGTGTCCTTGGTATGACTGCAGAAAAGGCGGTTGGTACATATGAGGTAAATGGAACACAGCTGATAGTGGAAGCGGATTACAGTGGAGAGACAAAGACCACAAAGTATGATATGGCAATTGATGGGGAAACCGTTACGTTGACTACAAAGAGTACCACTCTTAAGTTAACGCCTTATGATGGAGATGAAGAGAATATTGCTTCCGGTGTAACAGAGGCTTCTATAACAGATGGTGTGATTACCGGTACATGGCAGGGTGATGATAAGAATGTATATAATTTTGGTGAAGACGGCAGCTACAAATATGATGAGTTAGTGGTTGGTTCTTCTCTTACTATTCAGGCATTTAAGACGGTACTTGGTTCTGCCGGCGGATGGCTGGTAGCCATTGGTATTACATTATTTGCATTTTCGACGATTCTCGGATGGGAGTATCACGGGGAAAAGGCATTTGAGTACATATTGGGAACCCATAAGTTTAATATGGTTTACCGTGTTGTTTTCTCTCTGATTGCCTATATTGGTGCAACCCAGACCTTGGATTTGGTATGGAACTTATCGGATATTGCCAATGCGTTAATGGCAATTCCAAACCTGATTTGTATGCTGCTGTTAAGTGGTGAGATTGCAAAGGATATGAAGGAGTTCCAGAAGGTGATTAAAGAAGAAAAGGCGGCAAGTAAGTAGCATATAGTATCTTCTGGGAAAAGCAGAAGGTTAGGACGGAAGGATATAATATAAATAGGCCGTTTCTGTGATAATTGCAGAAACGGTTTTTTTGTGCTTTTATTTTTTTGTATGTGATAGGTTAATTGCTGATGTCTTTTCATAAAGCTGCTTTAGTAATTTTAGGAATCTTAGCAAAACCTGATGTAATTCGGACAATTCTATGGTAAGATACAAAACAGGAACTGTGCCAGCATTTGTGTGAGGCTTTTATATGAATAGTAGATTGAAAAGGAGGAAATTGATAATATGAGTAAAGTGAGAAAATGGAAAGGAATTAAAAACATAGCAGGGGTCATCTTAGCCATGCTGCTTATGATATCCGCAGTTGGATGTGGTCAGGAGAATAGAGAAACCAATACAGGCGGGATGGATAACCGGCAGCCGGTGAATGAAAGCGAACAGGATGCTGTACAGGATGAAACAAATGAGCCGGAGAAGCAGGATGAGCCGGTCTCCTATCAGGAACTGCAGGAGGGAGATACCGCTCCAGATTTCACTGCCGATTTGGCAGACGGAAGCACATTTACACTTTCTGAGCAAAGCGGTAAGGTAGTGTTACTGAATTTCTGGGCGACATGGTGCGGACCGTGTGTTGGGGAAATGCCGGCATTTGAAAAGCTTTATAAGGAATATGGAGATGAGGTGGCAGTTCTTGCAGTGAACTGTTTAGAGGATGAGGAGACGGTCAGACAGTTTATTGCTGAGACCGGATATACCTTCCCGATTGCTTTTGATGTGGAGGGTGTTGTGAATATGAAATATCCAACGGATGGTATCCCGTATACATTGGTAATTGGTAAGGACGGTACGGTACAGAAGATTTATGTCGGTGCGGCAGATGCAGATACACAGTACCAGGAATATAAAAATGCCATTGATTCTGCGCTGGGGAAATAATCTGTAACGTGGTGGAATAGGAAAATGAAAAAATGGAGAATTTCTATGGGAAGACAATTAATCAGAAAGGGATTGCTCATTATAGCGGTTGTCCTTATTTTAATCGGTTTACATCAGAACGGTTTCCAAGATATCAAAAATAAGGCAGTCCGTATTTGTTATGAGTGTATAGGAATCGGATAATGAGAAAGAGAAAATTAATCCAGGTAATTTGTGCACTTTTATACAATTGTAATTTTACCGGATTTGCCGAAGGGAAAATTTATCAGGGAGATATAAAGGGGGTATGTGTTCCGGGGCTAAACTGTTACTCCTGTCCGGGGGCAATCGGCTCCTGTCCCCTTGGCAGTTTACAGACTGCGTTGCTGTCATCCCGGTATAAATTTCCGTATTACATACTGGGAATGTTATTGCTGTTTGGTGTGATGCTTGGAAGAGTGGTCTGTGGCTTTTTGTGTCCTTTTGGTCTGCTGCAGGAGCTGCTTTATAAGATTCCCTCCAGGAAAATGCAGAAGAACAAATGGACGAGAAGATTGTCTCTTCTAAAATATATGATTCTCATTGTGTTTGTCATTGGAATTCCTCTGATTTTAGCGGTGCCGGGATTTTGTAAATACATTTGTCCGGCAGGTACATTGGAGGGCGGCATCTTTTTAGTGGCAATGAATGAGAGGCTGCAGGCATTGATTGGCGGACTGTTCTCATGGAAAATGGCAGTGCTGGCAGTGGTGATTATTTCAGCAGTATTTATTTTTCGGAGCTTTTGCCGTTTTATTTGTCCTTTGGGAGCGTTCTATGCATTGTTTCATAAGGTTTCCATTGTGGGAATGAAGCTGGATGAGGAAAAATGTAATGGTTGTAATGCCTGTGTAGCGCACTGTAAAATGGATGTCAAGCGTGTAGGTGACAGAGAGTGTATTCAGTGTGGAGAATGTATAGGTTGCTGCAGTAAATGTGCGTTAAGTTTCGGAGGAAAGGTTTTGGGGGAAAATCACGAAAAAGAATCACAAAAATAATTGTGTTTTGGTTTTGAAAATGTGATAATATGGAGATAAAAAATAATGTGATGCATACTTTTGTAAAAAATGTGTTGTTATTGTTGAAATTTTTTCTGACTTTATATCTGGTATATAATGTATAAAAAAACATAACTGGCAAGAATAAGGTCTATGCTTTGATAGGTTTTATTTTTTAAATTGAAGCTATGTAATTATGATTTGGTTTATGTGATGAATAGAGGTTGCCATGGTTTTTAAGAAAGGCAAAGAGTCGAAGTTATTTAGATATAGATGGTATTGACTTTTTGTCTTTCTTTATGGTTATGGAATGTTTTTTACTAAACAGGAGAAAACTATACTGATTAGGTTTATGATAAAAACAGAAAGGCAGGAAAAATGACAGAATCAGTATGGAGTAAATCAACATGGATACCGGAGCGGAAATCGCTTTCTGAAAATATAGAAACGGAAGTTGCAGTGATTGGTGCCGGCATGACAGGCATTTTAACCGCTTATTTATTGCAGCAGGAAGGAAGAAAGGTTATTGTGCTTGAGGCGGACCGGATTGGCAGTGGACAGACCCAAAATACAACGGCGAAAATCACAAGCCAGCATGGAAGAATTTACAGCCAGCTTACAAAAGATTATGGTGTGGAATGTGCGAGGTTATATGCAAAGGCAAATGAAGCTGCCATTGCAGCATATGAGCGGATAATAGAGAAAAATCATATAGAGTGCCATTTTGAGCGGCTTCCGTCCTATTTGTATTCTACCTCTGACAAAAAGGCATTGGAGGAGGAGGCAAGACTGGCAGCCTCTTTTGGAATACCTGCTTATTATACGGAAGAAAGTGAGCTGCCTTTTGCTATAGCCGGTGCAGTCTGTTTTGAAAACCAGGCACAGTTCCATCCGCTGGAATTTATAAAAGGATTGGCAGAGGATTTAACGATATATGAGCAGACAAAAGTGTTATCCGTAAAGGGACATTGTATTGATACAGTAAAGGGGAAAGTTACGGCAGAGCATATTGTATTTGCCACTCATTATCCGATTATTAATCTTCCCGGTTTTTATTTTGTCAGGCAGCATCAGGAGCGGAGCTATGTGCTGGCAATTTCCAATGTAGAAAATCTCCATGGCATGTATTACAGTATGGACCAGGAAGGACTTTCCTTCCGAATGGAAGGGGATGTATTGCTGCTTGGGGGAGGAGGACACCGGACCGGGCAGGAAGCAGTGTACGGAAAAGAAGGATATGGATTTTTGAGAAATGCGGCGGGTAAGTATTATCCGGAGCATAAGGAGCTTGCACATTGGTCTGCACAGGACTGTCTGCCGCATGATAATCTTCCATTTATTGGAAGATATTCTATGTTTCGGTCTTATTGGTATGTGGCAACGGGATTTAAAAAATGGGGAATGACGGCGGCGATGCTCTCGGCAATGATTTTGTGTGACCGGATTTGTGGTGTGGATAATCCTTATGAAAAACTCTTTGCTCCACAAAGATTACATTTGAAAGCAAGCCTTTGTGCGTTGCTAAAGGATATTGGAGTGAGTGCAGAAGGACTTGCAAAGGGAGCGTTCCATTTACCGTTTCAAGGTATTTCAACCGTTAAACCCGGACAGGGGAAAATTGTAAGGTGCGGCTTAAGAAGGTATGGCTGTTATAAAGAGGAAACAGGAAAAATCCATAAGATTCCGGTAAGGTGCCCACACATGGGCTGTGAGCTGGAATGGAATCAGGAGGAGCGGACATGGGACTGTCCATGTCATGGGTCGAGGTTTGATATAGATGGAAATTTGATTGATGCTCCGGCACAGACGAGTTTATAACATCTTGGTATTCCTGCAACTAGTGTAATCAACATGTTTTATAAACAGATTATTTTAAACAGGATTTGCTTTCACCTGATAATGCGGCAGGACAGCTTCACCGATTAGAAGAACACATTATAGAACTTGAGGAATTTCCAGAGAAATTCAGATTCTATGAAAAAGAATCGTGGCACATCAACCTCTGTAGAAATGGAAGTTGATTCATCTGAGAAGCTGGTGAGAGCTTTATTTCTCCACCAGCTTCAAGGTTACAATAAAGGAAGTTATACCATTTTTACACTCTACATAAATTTTCCCTTTGTGGTTATTGACAATAGTTTTCGCAATGGATAGCCCCAGACCATAGTGACCGCTGGCACGGTTTCTTGCCTTATCTACGCGGTAAAACCGCTCAAACAGTCTTTCCTGTTCTTCTTCCGGAATCTCTTCACCGGTATTGCTGACCATTAATTTAATATGGTGTTGTGTTTTATTTAGGGTAACATTAATGGTGCCATTTGCGTCTGTGTGGGTCAGGGCATTATCCACCAAAATGGTGACAACCTGCTGCAGTTGTTCCTTGACTCCATAAAAAGAAATGTCAGGCGTGATGTTTTCCTGTATTGTAATTCCCTTTTCAAAGGCGACACTTTCTAAAGGAAGAATACGTTCCAACAGGGCATCGCTGAGGGAGAAAGCACATTTTTCCATATTTTCATAGGGAGTCTGCTCTAAACGGGTTAATGTCAGAAGAGAAGTGACTAAATGGTGCATCTGGTCACACTCTTTTTTAATGTAAGCTATCTGCTTATTTTTTCCAATCTGGTCCTCCAATAATTCACTGTTGGAAAGAATCACCGTAATGGGTGTTTTCAATTCGTGACTGGCGTCGGAGATAAACTGTTTTTGTTTTTCAAAGGCTTCCTCCACTGGACGGACCATAAGCCCGGACAGGATATAGGATAAAAATGCAAAAACAATCAATCCAATAATTCCCAGAATAATGGAGATGACCAGAAGATTTCTGCCATTTCGTACCTGTGTTGTGTGGTCAATAAATGCAATTATAGAACCATTGTCATCTTGATAGTATATATATCGCAGCTGGGCGATAGTACCCTGTGTTTTTCCTTTTTCGATAATTTCCTCACAATATTGTTTAATTTCTTCATCACTATAGCTGTCGGACAAAGAATTTTCGATGGAAATTAACTGATTATCGGAGGAATATCTGACCAGTATAAAATGTGCAGTGGCAACCTCCATTCGGCGTTTATCCGGTTCCAATGATTCCGGTGGTTTGATATCCTGAGACGGGGCTGTTTTAAAATCACGATAGCTATTCCGGTTTGTGTCAGGAGTTATTTCGGAATCTGTTTCCGGGATATCCGGTTTTATCTCTCGTTCCATAAGAAAGCGAAGGTCTTTATCCGCCTCTAACCGGTTTCCGGCACGAATACCGACATTGATGGCGACAATAATACTAATAAAGGTGATGGAAAGCAGTAGCAGCATTGTAAGCATGATGCGCTTGCGTAATTGTTTTGTCATCGTATGTTCCTCCTTATATTCTTGTTTAAATATAGACAATTGCGAAACTCCTATTTTAACAAAGTAGTTTATATCCCAGCTTCCGTACAGTTTGTATGACAGTCTTTGCCTTTAAGAAGGTCAGCTTCTTCCGCAGAAAAGAAATATATACCTCCACATTGTTATATTCCGTATCGGTATCGTATCCCCATATTTTTTCAATAATCTGTTCCCGGCTGATAATTTGTCCGGCATTTCGGAGCAGATATTCCATAAGCTGGTATTCCTTGCCGTTTAAAGGCAGGCTGTTGCCGCTGGTTTTGCAATAGAGCTCGTTGCTTCCCTGCAGCATATAGATATCGCCGTAGGCAAGCTCCTGTGGAGCCGTATCCGTCTGCCTTCTGGTAAGGGCACGAAGCCGGGCATATAATTCCTCTCTGTGAAAAGGCTTGGTCAGGTAATCGTCTGCTCCGGAATCCAGACCGGTGATTTTGTCACTTAACTCTGATTTGGCAGTGAGAAGTAATACGGGGGTGTGGATTCCCTGTTCCCGCAGCTTTTGTAAAACCTGTAATCCGTTCATTTTTGGAAGCATAATGTCTAAGATGATTACATCATATACATCAGAAAGCCCCATTGTTAAGCCTTCTTCGCCGTCCTTTGCCCAATCTGCAATATAGTGTTCCATTTTTAAAGAGGCACAAAGTGCTTCTGCAAATCCTTCTTCATCTTCAATTAATAATAACCGCATGCTATCTACTCCAATCTTAATTGATTCTATCTTATTATAGCGGCTTTCCGGTGAAAATCCAATATGCCGCCATTAGATTTACAATAACAGGCATTTCTTAAAATAATCTTGAAATTATTCAATTTTTCTTCAAATTCATTCAAGGTTTTTTCAAGAAAACTTTGTTACTCTTTTTTTATAACAATGGAAATAGATGGAATTGCCTTGAAGAAAATGCGATTTTGATGGGAATCCAATAGGTAATCATAAACAGGAGGGTTATTATGAAAAAATGGACATTAAGGAAACTGGAATTAAAGACATTGAAAAAAAGATGGATGATAGCAGCTTTGCTTTGGGTATTTGCAGCAGCTGCTATTTATAGTATTTCCAGACACTCCCGCGTCAAA
>JAXVOW010000099.1:0-9074 GCA_037301995.1 bacterium
CTGATAGATACCAAATACAACATTTTCAAGAGGAACCATATCATAAGTAATACCCTCCTCTCCTATCTTCATGGATTCACCGGATTTGTGTAGTGTGATGGAGCAATTGTACAATTGGTTGTGTACTGTGGCTTCCCATATTGGTTGATTTAGGAGATTATAGCTTTTGTCATCTGATTCACATACAAAGAAAAGTGGTTGGCTGTTTATTAAATATTCTTCCGAACAGGCTGTTTCCTTCACATAGTATTTTCCTGGCTCCAGATTGGAATACTCTGCAATTCCCTCTTTGTCGGTTGCAGCTGTACCTATTAGTTCATCCTTTTCTGTATATAGGGAAAAGGTAACATTCTCTAATGGCTTCTCGCTGGTCTGGTAGGTCATATATTCTCCGTTACTGCAGCTCTCTTTTTTGTAACCGGATAACACTTCCCCGTGCTTTAAAATGCGGATGCGAAATAATTTTTTTTGATTTTGTACTTCCTTTTCACATAAATAACAGTTCTCAGCATCAATATATTTAAAATTTTCTTTTGATATGGTAATCGTTCCATCCTTTAAGACAAAATCCTTTGGTGTATCAAGCTCCTTCACATAATAATTGCCATATGGCAGCTTCTCAAATTCTACATACCCCTGCTTATCCGAAACGGCCTCCCGGATTAAAGTGTCTTTTTTCACAAGACAGTCTCCGTTAGAATTGAGGATATCCTCCTTTGCATACAGACCAAACCGTGTACCCTGAAGGGCAATCTTGTGCTTCTGTTCCGTATCCTCTTTCTCATAATAATATTTAAAAAGGCGTATTTTGCATTTTTTAAGAGAATTGTCAATGTGGTAAGTTACTTCATTATACTTGCGGTTTTTATCCCGGGTAATGGTAAAGGTATATATTTGTGGGTTGAGCTGGTATAATTCAGATGCGTCTTTTTCCTTGAAGTAATATTTGCCGGAAATCAAATTATCCACATAAGCTTCTCCGTTCTTGTCGGTTATCAAATCGGCGATTTTCTTATCTTTTGGATAAAAAACCTTTCCCTTTAAAAGAATATCCTCCTTTGCGTATAATCCGAACCGGACTCCTGTCAGGGGAATATTTATATCCTCTGTAAAATCATTTTCAGAAAAGATAATATTTTTCCCGGATTTTTGTATTTTTAATTTTCCCAGAACAGGTTTGTTTTCAATATTGAATTCAAAAGAATATTTTTTGTCTGTAATTTGAAATTCTGTTCCTTCCCAGTCGTTTATATAATTATTTCCAGGCTTAGCTTCTATGAGCTTAAATCTACCACTTGTATTGTTTGCCCAGAGATAGATATTTCCACTCTCGTATTGATGTTTGGAGGTATTATATGTTAAATCCTTATAATATACATACTCTCCTATTCTATCATCAAATTGTTGAAGCTGGAAAACAGCGTCTGATATAATTTCCCCAGTAATACTGTCCTTCTTGTGAAGAACCACTTCGCCAATCAGCAGTGAAATTCCAAGACTATCCTGTGCAGCTTTGTCTTCCGTCAGCAGCCCCCCTGTTTCCTGGTATAAATGTCCGGAATCGGAACTCCACCAAAAGCCTGCCAGATACCGGTTAAACAGTACCTGTTCTGTCACCTTGACCGTATGAAGCCCCGGAAGCAGCTTATCAGCTACAGAATGGGGGATTTTTACCCGGAAGCTGGAATTATATGTGGCAGTATCCTCCAGTATAAGAAGCTCATTCGATTGTACCCCGTCACCTGTTGATATTCTCTTGTATTCCTTTACACTGGAATTATTTTTATTAGTCAGGCAGTGGATATATGGAGTAACCAGTCCATCCTCCTCCAGATAAAAGTAAGGCAGGGACATCTTATCAAAGGAAAAATCCGATGTAAAAAAATCTGCCGAGCTGGTATAAACAGAGGCTTTGCAGCAGAAGTTATAAAACGCCTTTGTTTTTTTCTGTAAATTACCGGTATCACTTTTAAAAACAATTTTGTTAAAGTCAATTCCATAATTGGATTTTCCCTTGCCATATTTGTATATGAGGGAATGTACCACCAACTGCGTCATATAATAATCCAGTATGGTATTGCCTGTTGTAAACTTACTGTCTGCTTTTCCCTTCCACTTAGAGGCACCATAATAAAAAGCAACTCCCAGCCGTGCTCTTAAGGTGTTGTTAAACAGATTATTCTTTGATGAATATTTATTGTCAAAGGATATATGCTTTGAATAATCCACACAATATAAATAATCCTGGGTTCCCTTTGTCTTTTTCACAGAAGTGCCATAATTGTTTCCGTTATAGGTTGCAAAGCAGATACACGGTATTTCATCACTTATATAAATATATTCAGAAGACCGGTATGCTTTTGGTAAATTTTTATAGACATTATCGTAGGAATAGTAATCTACTTTTGCAGCAAAAGCCTTTGTATGTGAAAAAATTATTACATAGAAAATTATTGTAAAAAAAGTAATACATAAAAGTAAAACTCTTTTCATATGGTTTGTTTGAAACATAACTGTCCTTTCCAAGACATTATGTATGATTGAAGAAATTTAGAGTAAATTGATTATGTCACAATACCATTTTCTTGTCAAGATGGAAAATACATGACACTTTCCATCTGGTTCGGCAAATAGCATAATCACAGGGATTACAATATGAAAAATTATTTACTGATATGATAAACTGGAATTAATAAATAGCATCCGGCATGGATGGTATCGCTTTTCAGATTATTAATCTCTTTTACCTCCTGAATATAATCTGCATCCTTAACGGATGAAATGGCATATTCTGCTGCCAGTGATGACAGGGTGTCTCCGGCTTCAATCTCAATTGTTGCAAAAGACTTCTCATATTGGATGCTTTCATCCGCTTGTACCAGCTTCATTCCGCCAAAAAGAAAGACACTTAAAAAAAGTACTAATACTAATGTTAACATAATCTTATTATTGTAAATTAATCTTGAAACCATAACCTGTTCCTCCATTCTCATCTTATCAAATATATCGAATATTTGTTCGTTTTTTGTATAATAACAAACATCTGTTCTTTTGTCAATACATTTATCGAAAATTTGTTCGGAATAAATGTTTGCTTTTTTTCAAGTCCTGTGTTATTATTTTGTTATGGAAGTTAGGAAAACAAGCTCATATGAATGGAGAGCCGGTGTTTCTTTTTTTATAACAGGTAAAGGAGATGTCATTATGCCAGGTAAAATTAGTGCGAAACAGCAGGAAATTTTAGATTATATTAAAGATAATATTCTTCAAAAGGGATATCCCCCTTCAGTCCGTGAGATTTGTGAGGCAGTCAAATTAAAATCCACCTCTTCTGTCCACTCCCATTTAGAGACATTGGAGAAAAACGGATATATCCGGCGGGATCCTACCAAACCCCGTACCATAGAGATTTTAGACGATAGCTTTGGGCTTACCAGAAGGGAGCTGGTTAATGTGCCAATTGTTGGACAGGTAAATGCTGGTCAGCCTATTTTAGCAGTTGAGAATATTGACGGTTATTTTCCTGTGCCACCGGAATACTTACATAATAAGACAACTTTTATGCTGAAGGTAAAAGGTGACAGTATGGTGAATGTGGGAATATTTGACGGTGATTTAATCATGGTAGAACAGCAATCCACTGCCATGAATAATGATATTGTTGTTGCGTTAGTTGATGACAGTGCTACAGTTAAGCGGTTTTTTAAGGAAAACGGCTATTACCGGTTGCAGCCGGAGAATGATTTTATGGACCCGATTATTGTGAATGAGGTGTCTATTTTGGGCAAGGTTATTGGTCTGTTCCGTACCTTTTAGGGAATGGTGCATTTACTAATCCTTCACTTGATTATGATATACATAGAGAAAGCCATACAAGTAAGATATGCTGTATAGAAGCTTACGTGTATGGCTCTTTTTAACTTATGATAACATCGCAATAAAACCCTTCCCGGTTCTCTTTACAGGATGCATAACGGTATCTGACCAGATTTCCCTCATTGAAGCGTATGAAATATGCGGAGTAATGATACCGTGTCCGCTCCATAAAGCAATTCATAACCTTTATTGCCTGTTCAATGGAAAAGCTGTCCAGTTTGATATCCACAATATAACGGTTTGATTTTATTAAGATACTGCTCTTTGCCACATTTTCCTGATTCATCAGAGCTGCATGAAAGATACTCTTTGTCACATCATCTGATAACAGGTTTATTTTGGCAATATATTCATTCATGATGGAAACCATTTTGTTTTCTCCCAATCCTTTGATATTGATGCCACTCTGATATAGAAATTAGTATACTTCCCGGTCCGGCATTGCATGTAGAATCTCTTTAAATTCATCAAAATGTTCAACAAACAAATCAACTACATCCGGGTCAAAATGCTTTCCCTTCAGTCTTACTATCTCATTATATGTATCTTCTAATGACCAGCCCTCTTTATAATAACGCTGTGACGTTAATGCATCAAACACATCACAGACAGCCATCAAACGGCTTATGTAGGAAATGTCCTCTCCCTTCATTCCAAGATAGCCGGAACCATCCCAGCGCTCATGGTGCTCCAATGCTATTGTTTTTGCTATCTGCATAATGTCACCGGGACATTTTGCCAGCAGGGCTTCTCCATACAGGACATGGTTTTTCATAATTGCATATTCTTCATCTGTAAGCTTATCCGGCTTATCCAGTATCTCTTCCGGAATCATCAGCTTGCCAATATCATGCATCATGGAGGCTACGGATAATTTATCCACATATTCTGCCGTAAATCCTGAAGCCGTACCCAAAACTCTCATATATTCCGCTACTCTCCGGATATGCTCTCCGGTCACCTTGGATTTACTCTCAGAAATCTCAGCAAAAGCAAAAATAAGCTCCTCCTGGCTATGTACTAAATCATTGTTCGCCTCGATGGTTTTATTCAGCATTACCATGTTGCGGTCTACAATATAATAGGAAAACAAGGTGGTTACCAGAACCAGTACAATGCGGAGGAATACACCATAAACCAGTGCTTCGACAATGCTGTTATAATTTTTTTCGATATCTCCACAGAACACATAATAACGCAAAAGCATTGTTACCAATACACAGATACAATCGATAAGGGTAGTAATAACAATCAGCTTCCGGTCACAATACAAGGTTGCTATTAACAGGGGAAGAACCACTAAGACAATAAAATCATAGGAAATAAACGTACTTAGTAAAAATACAACGGCTAAAATACACATGATAACGTAATATTTTATCCATTGCTGTTCCAGATGCAGAACATTAACCAAAACAGAGGGAATTAACAGTAACAGCATGCTGCTGATAAATATTATGGTAACTGTATATTTATCGTAATCATAATAATCTGTTACCGTAAACATCCATAAGGATATTAAAAATAATATCGTTATGCGCAGGCATTTCGCAGCGACCTTATTTACTTCTAAGTTGTTCTTTCGTATCAATAAATCTCTATCCATATATCCCCCAACCCTGTTTCGCACTTATGGAATATTCCACTTCATATACTTTCAAAACTGCTGCTGTTTCTATAATTCTGAAATATCAACTACCTTGCCGTCCAGCCATATCTTTTCCAGATTATAGAATAAACGGTCCTCTTCATTAAAAATGTGAACTATAATATCATTAAAATCCATTAAAATCCAGTTTGCTGTCTGATATCCCTCAATCTGACGGGGATGTATATTCATATCATGCAGCTTTTCCTCCACGTTGTCTGCCAGCGCCTGAACCTGATTGCGGTTTGTTCCGCTTCCAATGATAAAATAATCTGCCATAACGGAAACATTTGAAATATCGATAATCCGGATATCTTTTGCTTTTTTATCCTCCAAGCCTGCAACTGCGATTTTGGCCAATTCTTTACTTGTCATAAAATTCTCCTTCAAAAGTTAATTTCTGAGCTTACTGTAATATTCGTAGGTCTCTTTTGTAATGGGGTCTACTGTAGAGCCCTTTTTCCCTAAATAGTGCATGCTGTTATGCAATATGTGTAAGAGACACAAATCCAAATCCTGGTAAGCTTCTTTTCGGATAATATCCATTTCCGGTAACATATTCCGGTTAGGCTCTATATAATCCGCAATATAAATAATCTTCTCCAATGATGTCATTGCCGGTTTTCCTGTGGTATGACAGGCAATGGCAGATAAAATCTCTTTATCTGTTACGTCATATTTTTCCTTTGCGTATACAGCAGAAAGTTTTGCGTGTAAAAGCTCCGGATTCTGGTATTCACATTCTGAAATAAAAATCTTACGCTTTTCACATTTTGTTATCTTTTTGTCATTTGGAACATACTTTGCACAATCGTGCAACAGACCCGCTATCAAAGCTTTTTCACAGTCCACACCATACATGAAAGCCATGGTTCCTGCGGTATATTCTACACCTAAGGAATGTTCAAAACGTTTTGGAGGAAGCTTTTCCTTTAGCTTCTCTCTCATTTGTAATCGCTCCATACCAAAACTCCTGTCCACTATCAATCAACTATTGTCTATTATATCAAAAAGAGTATATAATTTCAACGAAACCGTACATTTTTTAAGTAAATGCTTCTTTAGTCATAGAGATGATATTGTATGATATATTCGAGCACCCCGTCTGGAAGCATAAAATCCTGCGTCTTATAAAAATCTGGCTCCTTGCTGTCGTTTTTCATAATCTGCCGGATTTTGTCACGGATAGCACTGGAAGAACAGGGGATTTCCGGACAATCAATCAGATAAAAGAAGCTGCCTTTAAACATTTTATTCAGCTGGTCAATCTGTAGAAGCATTTCATCCATGGTTTTCTGATTCCGTACCGCTGCAAGAATTTTCGCATTTTCTAAAATAATCTCCGGATGTACCCAGTTTTCAAAATAATACAGGGAGTCTGCTCCCATGATAAAGTAAAATTCATCCTGGGGATACTGCTGTTTTAACAGCTTCATTGTCTCATAGGTATATGTTTTTCCCGCTCTTTTCAGTTCAAAATCCGATGCCTTAAAGAATGGATATTTCTGTATTGCCAGCTTAATCATGGCAAGCCGTTTTTCTCCGGAAACCAATGACTGGTTTGATTTATAGGCTGGTATATGATTGGGCATAAACCAGATTTCATCCAGATGAAATTGTTCATAGGCCGCCTTTGCAATTGCAATATGCCCCAAATGAATAGGATTAAAGGTTCCGCCCATAATACCGATTGCTGCCATGAATGCCTCCTGAATACAAATTATATGTTTTATTCTTTCCTGTTTGTTGACATAATATAATTATTGTAAATTTATTTAGGTAATTCGATTTTAGGATTCTCTTTTTTTCTCCGGTAAAGTACAATTTTTTTCCCGATTACCTGTACCACCTGGGCTCTGGTGCGCTCTGCAATCATTTCTGCAATGGCTCTTGGCTCGTCCATACAGTTTTTTAATACACCAATCTTAATCAGCTCTCTCTTTTCGATTGCTTCGTCAACAGAAGCTACAAGCTCTGGCGTTACACTGGATTTTCCCACATTAATAATGGGTTCCATTGTCATTGCCAGACCTTTTAAATATGCTCTTTGCTTGCTTGTCATTGTTATTCTCCTTTCATTTCAGTGTTCATTTCTTTTGAAGGCTGTGTTCGTGCTAATTATTCATAATAATCAAATTCCAGGTAGTACATCCGTACCACATCCCCCTCTTCGATTCCCTTTGCCTTTAATTCATCAATAATTCCGTTCTCCTTCAGAAAACGCTGGAAAAAGTCAAAGCCTTTTTCAGAATCCAGATTCGTATAGCCGAGCATTTTTTCAATCTTTGGTCCCTCTACAATAAATACGTGTTCATCCTTCGGGTCAATCTCCACTGTATATGGGTCATTGGAGAAGTCAAAGGTTGGAACGTACTCCTGTTCAAATTCCACAATTTCCTGTGGTGCATTCTTGACCAGCTCATAAACATGCCATAACAGCTCCTGAACGCCCTCTCCCGAAACAGCAGAAATTGGAAACACTTCTATGCCCTGGGGCTCAAATTCTTCCTTCAGCATATCTATGACCGTTTCCTTTTCCATTTCGTTCATGGCATCCATTTTATTTGCAGCGATTACCATTGGACGTTCTGAAATCTCAATATTATATTTTTTTAGCTCCTCCATAATGGCATATACATCATTAATCGGGTCTCTGCCCTCCACAGATGCTCCGTCAATAATATGGAGAAGTACCTTTGTTCTCTCTATATGGCGTAAAAACTGGAGTCCCAGTCCAACACCCTCACTGGCACCTTCAATAATACCCGGAATGTCTGCAATGACAAAACCGGCGCCATCTGAAAGGTCAACTACTCCCAGATTGGGATTTAATGTAGTAAAGTGATAATTTGCAATCTTTGGTTTTGCGTTGGTAACTCTTGATAAAAATGTAGATTTTCCCACATTTGGGAATCCCACTAAGCCCACATCCGCAATCACCTTTAATTCTAAGGTCACATACAGCTCCTGTGCCGGCTGTCCCGGCTGGGCATACTTTGGCGCCTGCATTGTGGAAGTTGCGTAGTGCATATTTCCATTACCGCCATGGCCGCCCTTTAATATCACAACCGGCTCCGCCTTATTGGACATATCCATAATAACCTTCCCGGTCTCAAAATCTTTAATTACCGTTCCCGGCGGCACCTTACAAATAACATCGGCACCATTTGCTCCATGCTGTCTCTTTTTGCCGCCCTCTTTTCCGTCCTCTGCACAGTATTTCCGCACATTTCGAAAATCATTTAATGTATTAAGTCCTTCATCCACTACAAAAATGACATCTCCGCCATTTCCGCCATCTCCGCCATCGGGACCACCTGCCGGTACATAGAGTTCTCTACGGAAGCTTACGTGGCCATCGCCACCTTTTCCGGAACGGATGAAAACCTTTGCTCTGTCTGCAAACATATCATATCTCCTATTAATAATAAAGGCTGGAGCAAAACTCCAGCCTAAAGTTACATGTATCTTATTCGTTAACAGATACCGGGTAGATAGAAACCTGCTTCTTATCTCTTCCCTTTCTCTCATAGCGAACAACGCCGTCTAC
>JAXVOW010000100.1:0-4528 GCA_037301995.1 bacterium
TCCCAATCACACTGGTTCTGGCATTTATCCGGACAAAAAAGGAAGCTGGCAATAAGGAGCACAAGGTAAGCATGAAACAGATTTTTCCATTTTTTATCCTTTATTTTATTGCCGCTTCCATCATTACAACCATTGCAGTAAACTGCGGCGTGGACGCCTCTGTTTTTTCTCCGATTAAGGAGCTCAGCAAGTTCTTTATTATCCTTGCCATGGCAGCCATCGGCCTCAACACAAACATTGTCAAGCTGGTGAAAACAGGAGGCAAGCCGATTATCATGGGCTTTTGCTGCTGGATAGGAATTACCGCTGTAAGCCTCCTCATGCAGCAGCTTCTCCACATATGGTAATCTTATCAATCTGGTATATAAAAAAATGAGGTGCATATTTTATTGCACCTCATTTTATATACCTCTGCCTGCAATTATTTTAATATACTCTTCCGCTTTTTCTGCTTGTATATGTATAACTGGGCATCTGCCTGCTCCAGCTCGAAGGACACATCTACATCCTCTGAACAGATAAACTCTTTTATACCCACACTCATGCTTACATAGTACAGCTTATCATTGTTGCAATTTAAGTTTTCTGTAATCTCGTCAATCTGCTGCCGTATCTTAGCCTCAATATCCTTCTCATCTGTAATGAGATAGGCACAGAACTCATCACCGCCGATTCTTCCTACCTCTCCCTTGCCATCTATGCTATGCACCGCATCATGCAAAATCCTTGCAATGGCACACAGGGAATAATCTCCCTCCTCATGGCTAAACTGGTCATTTACAAGCTTTAAGTTATTCATGTCCGCATAGATTGCAATTGCATTTCTTCCCTTATTTTCCCTGGCTATTACATTCCGCTTCATGTTGTCCAGAAAACCTCTTCGGTTATAAATCTGGGTCAACTCATCTATTTTGGAAATCTCCTCCAGTATGGAGTTCTTCTCCTCAATCTGCTGCAGGCTTTCCTCCAGCGCCTCTGCCATCTGGCTCTTTTTACAAAGCAGCTGATTGGTCTTTAACGCATTGGCAATCTGGTACGTCAGCTGTCCGATATAGCTGAAATAATCCTCATCAATCTCCCACACAAGAAAACCATACTGGGTTTCACCTGCATATACCATAGTGACTATCCGGATTACAGCCTCGGAACTTCTGCTGTAGACATTAGAAAAAATCTTTCCAAAAGGAATCCGCTGCTTAGAAATATCAACATCTTTTATATCCTGGACATCCACCGGATAGTAGTAAAGAGGCATTGGCTGATAAATGATATCCGGTTTTCTCCTGTACGGTTCCTTATAATATGCCCGCAGCTGTACATATTCTGGTATGCGCCAGCTTTGTCCCCGCTTATATTCTATCGAATCTTCAAATGTGTACAGATATACACTATGGATGTTCATACTGCACAGGCTGTTTAATATCATGGAATAAATCCGGTAATTTTCTTCCTCATAGTCCAAAATATTCCTCGATATGGATACCAGGGTATGATTTAGTGCGTCCAGGTGGGCTTTTGTTCCCAGCACATCCTTTCCCTCTATTTCGCTGTTATGTCTTTTACAACCACAGGATTCCCTTGCAACAAAGGTGGTGTCCACTAATACATCCTGAATTTCACCCTTTACCACCTTCTCACATAGGTATACCGCCTCATATCCCAGCAGGGCAGAGTCTGCTCTTACCGTGGAAAGTCCCGGCTGAATTTCCTCGGAATAAGGTGAATCGTCAAATCCCAAAACTGCGATATCCTTCCCTATCCGGATATGCCTCGCTTCCAATACCTGATAAGCTCCATAGCACATCATATCATTTGCACAAACCAGGGCATCCATTTCCGGATATTCGTCCAGCAGCTTCCCTATAACCTCCATACAGTTGTAGGAAAAATTTCCTTCCACAATTCTGTACTGCTCCGGCGGAATATTATTCTCACGCATACTCTGCTCAAAAACATTATACCGTTCTATTGCATCCGTATTGTTTTTGGGACCGCTTACATAGCCGAATTTTCTGATACCATGCTGTTTTATCAGATGCTCAATTCCCAATACCATGCCACGTCCGTTATCAAAATTCACACAGGAATACTCCTCCAATGTATCGGAAATCAAGATAACCGGCACCCTTATTTTCTGTAAAAAACGCCGTTTTTCCTCCGCACTTAAATCCGCCGCAATATTACCGGTATTCACAATGGCAACATCAATATTGTTTTCCAGAATAAAATCAAACAGGCAGTTATTCTGATATGCATACTTATCTAAGGTAGGACTTCTCTTTACATCCAGAAATTTAGCCGGAAAAATATACAAATCGTAATCTTTCTCTCTGGCAGCCTTTACCGCACCTTTACACAAAACATCTGTATTCGGGTCTTCAAATTCGCTGACAAACAGTGCTACTCTCAATCTGCCCATAGCCATCCTCCTTTTACTGTATCTTACATTTTCCTTTCTCTATTAAATACATTTCCATCACTTCAGACAGTTTTCAATAGACCTCCGGAATAAACCGTTCTGCAAGCCTTCCCCTTCTGCCTTTTCCTTTATTCTTCACATAAAAGTACCCCAATATGGAAAATACAGCTGCTCCGAGAAAATTCACAAACAAATCCTCCATGGTGTCATAAAGACCGATATCCAGATAACCCTCCACTGGCAGCGGCTCCCCATTTACTGTTACCGTATGAATTCCATCAATCACCTCCGGGTTATTAAGTCCCTCGGGATCAAGAGTTACCGAAGATATGGAGGTGATTACCGTATCCTTCTGCATATCCATATTAAAGCAGTAATCCATACTGAATTCAAAAAATTCCCAAAACACACCTATGGTCATGGAAAAACAAAATGCCACAATCGCAAGGTACACCGGTGACAGTTTCATCTTAAAGTTATCATTCCGGTTTAACAAATCCACAAGACAGAACCCGATGGCCGCTACCAAAAATCCGTTCAATGAATGCAGTATGGTATCCCACACCGGTATTTTGATATACATGGAATGAATTTCCCCAAGTATCTCAGCAGCATAAATAAATAACAGGATGATGACCTCCATTGTATCCGGAAAACGAATACGGAGCTTCTGTTCAATAAAAGTAGGCAGCATAAACAGTACCAGTGTCAAAATACACAGAAATACGTTTTCATAGTTCTGGTTAAAGAACTGCGCTACCATAATTAAAATCACAGAAAGTCTCAGCAAAAGATACAGAATAAAAACACCCTTTCGCTCTTTAATCGCACGATTCGCACGTCTCAAGAATAATGCCATTTTCAATCTACTTCTCTTTGCGTCTTTTTTCATCTTATTCCTCTTTTTCCATTCTATGACAGAAGCTGCTAAGACAGCAGACCAATCAGTATATGTTCTACATCAAAAATCGGATGGGCGGAAAGCACCAGCTGCAGGGATTCAAAATTATTGTAGGAATGCTCCACCTCTTTTGAATAGGCATGGGCAACCTTCACCTGGTCCTCATATAAAAACTCCTTCTGCTGTTTCAGCCATACTGCAATATCCATTTCCAGAATCACCATACAGGACACTACTGCAAGCTTTACCTTCGTATAGGCGTCACGGTCATACGCTGCGCCAAGAAAATAATTAAATATATAATACACCAGAATGTGCTCGAATTCATATTCCTTTTCCTGATAATAATGAAAAAATTCCTGATAAGAAAGAAGATAATCCCGCAAAAAACTGCTGCTCTCTTCCCCGGCCTCCTCTTCTTCCACCAGACCCGCAGATATCAGCACTCCCTTTAAATCATTTTTTCCATGCATGATTTTCATGCACTCTGCCAACAGTACCGTCCATTCTTCTTTAATGGTCTCCAGCCCCTCAAACATATTGAGAAGCTGCCGCATCCATTCTTCCTTTTCCGTTACCCGGTTCTCATGTTTTTCAAAATATTTCTCCAGAAGTACCTTTTTCTCCGGCTTTTTATAATTCTCTATCTTTTCTAAAATCTTATCATACTGCTTCTGGTCGATAAATTCCTGAATTTCATAAGCAAACACCAGCACAGTAGCCGCCCGTTTCGTGATAAATTCCTCCCGGTTCTGTAAAATGGAAAATATAAGATTCCGTGCCTGGAATAAAACGTCAAACAACGGCTTATCCAGTTTATTCACATGGTTTCTTTTCCAGAACATAAGAGATTTTACAGGTTCCACATGCTTTAAGCCATACTCCTCATCCGTTCCCTCCTTGCAGACAAAGGTCATTTTTTCTTTGTGGGCAAGCATAATCCGGCTTGCCTCAGGACAGGACATGGTAAGGCTTACCTCTTTTAAGTCGTCAAATTCCTCTATGTGTCTTGGGAAATTCGTGCAGGTTTCACAAAGGCAGTCCTCTCCCATTTCAATAAAGATATCGCAAAGATTATCCGCATTTAAAAACGGACATCTGGTTCCATTCAAAATAAACTGTTTTTCCTTGACCCTGGTACTGCTCTTAAGCCTTTTCCCAAAGTCCCCATCCTGCTTTAAGTAACGCTTCAGGGAAGCATCATCCAA
>JAXVOW010000101.1:0-6037 GCA_037301995.1 bacterium
GAGAATAATTCCGATAAGATTTATACAAGGGTGAATGGAAATCCAGGCATCATTTTTTCCATTGCAAAACAGAACGAGTATTCCACAAAAGAAGTGGCAGACCGGCTTACAGATAAATTCGAGGAAATCAGCGGGGAGGACGACAGTATTTCCTTTACCACTCTAATGGACCAGGGAATGTATATCGATTTGGTTTCCAGCTCCGTAATAGAAAATCTGTTGTTTGGCGCCATTTTAGCAGTATTTATCCTGCTGTTGTTCTTAAAGGATATACGGCCAACAGGGATTATTGCAGTTTCCATTCCAGTATCGGTGGTATTTGCCATTGTATTAATGTACTTCAGCGGAGTTACCTTAAATGTCATTTCCCTGTCGGGTCTGGCGTTAGGTGTAGGAATGCTTGTGGATAATTCCATTGTAGTAATCGAAAATATCTACCGTCTCAGAAATGAAGGGTATCCAGTAAAGGAGGCCGCCATCAAGGGAGCCGGTCAGATGGTGGGAGCAATCACGGCATCTACCCTGACAACGGTATGTGTATTTTTGCCGATTGTATTTACCACAGGTATCACGAAGCAGTTATTTGCGGATATGGGACTTACCATTGCCTATTCCCTGCTTGCCAGCCTTGTGGTTGCCGTTACCTTCGTCCCAATGGCAGCGTCTAAGACCTTTGGAAAGATTTCACAAAAGGAGAACAAGCTGGTTACCCGGATTAGTGAAAAGTATGCGGCAATTTTACCTAAGATATTAAATCATAAGGCAATTGTGCTGGTTACAGTACTGGTTCTGTTTGTAGGAAGTACGCTGCTGGCGCTTTCAAAGGGATTTTCCTTTATCCCGGAGATGGATTCGACCCAGATGACAATGACCATGGTAATGCCGGAAGAGGCGGAAACCCTGGAGGAAACTGCAGAATTATCGGATGAGGTAATTGAAAGAGTATTAGAGATTGATGATATTAAAACAGTGGGAGCTATAGTGGGCGGAAGCAGCATGTCCATGCTGGGACTTGGTTCCGATGAATCCTATGATACTGTTAGCTACTATATTGAGTGTAAAGAGGACAAAGAGCATACCAATGATGAGATTGCAGAAATGATTACAGAGAAGACCAGGGATTTGGACTGTGAGATTTCCGTGTCTGCATCCAGCATGGATATGAGCTCCATAATGACCTCCGGTGTTTCCATCCAGATAAAGGGTAAGGAAATGGATACCCTGCAGGAGCTGGCGGCCCAGGCGGGAAAGAAGCTGGAAGAGATTGAAGGTCTGGAGGAAATTCAAAACGGACTGGAGGATGCAACGCCGGAATACCGCATCGTAGTTGACAAGGATAAGGCGGCAAAGTATGGTCTGACGGTTGCCCAGGTATACCAGAAGGTACAGGGGGCACTGGCAGAGGCGTCTTCTGCTACTACGCTCAGTACGGACGCAAAGGATTACTCTGTATATGTCAAGGATGAAGAGGAGGAATCCTATACTATAAAGGATGTAAAAAATCTTACCATTGAGGGCACGGAAGGAGAGGAAACCGTTGATGTGAAAATCAGTAAGCTGGCAGATGTAGAGGATGCAAATGCCCTCTCTACGATTAACCGAATCAACCAGACCCGGTATATCTCTGTCAGCGGACAGGTAAAGGAGGGTTATATTACCACAAATGTGTCAAATGAGGTAAAAGATGTATTAGATGATATTTCTCTGCCGGAGGGATACAGCATCGAGTATGACGGAGAAAATGAAACGGTCATGGAAGCTATGGGTCAGGTAATGCTGATGCTGGTGCTCGCCATTGCATTTATGTATCTGATTATGGTGGCGCAGTTCCAGTCATTTAAGAATCCGTTTATTATCCTGTTTACTCTGCCACTGGCATTTACCGGCGGCTTCGCAGCATTGTTCTTAACGGGAAATGATGTCAGTATCATTGCCATGATTGGTATGGTTATGCTGGCAGGTATTATTGTAAATAACGGTATTGTATTTGTGGATTCCGTTAACCAGTTGATTGAGGAAGGCATGGAGATGCGGGAGGCAATTGTCAATACAGGGCGAAACCGTCTGCGTCCAATCGTTATGACAGCTCTTACTACCATACTTGGTCTGTCTACCATGGCGATGGGCTTTGGAATGGGTGCGGATATGGTACAGCCGATGGCGCTGGTGGTAATCGGCGGACTGATATACGGAACTCTTCTGACATTGCTGGTTGTTCCTTGTATCTATGAGGCATTTAACCGGAAAAAGGTGAAAAGAGAGGACGAAGATGTCTCTTTGATAGAGGCAGAGGGTATTCTCACAGAAAACGAAGAGGAATCGGATGAATAGGAAACAGTAAGTGGACCGGGAGAAGTCTTCTCCCGGTTTTTTCCTATTATAGGGAGAACTGTGAATAAACAATGAAATGCCAGTAATAGGGACTAGCACAATCAGAAAAACTGTGTTAGAATGTCTAAGGCGAAAACAAGACATGTGTATGCATGAATATAGCACAGCTTTCATACATTAGAGGGAAGTAGAGGATTTCGATAGAGACGAAATACTTAGGAAAAAGAGGTATTGATATGAGAATAGGTTTGGATGTTGGGTCAACCACGTTAAAATGCATCGTATTGGATGATGACGACAGGATTGTTTACAAGGATTACCAGAGACATTTTTCGCAGATTACCAGTAAAACGGTGGGGATGCTTAATGATATTATGAAGCAGTTTCCACAGGAGAAGGAGATGAGTCTGTGTATCTCAGGTTCTGCGGGAATGGGTATTGCCGATTCACTGGGAATCCCTTTTGAGCAGGAGGTGTATGCTACCAGAGTAGCGGTGAATAAAATCATTCCGGGTACGGACGTGGTAATCGAATTGGGCGGCGAGGATGCCAAGATACTGTTTTTAACGGATGGGTTAGAGGTTCGTATGAACGGTTCCTGTGCAGGAGGTACAGGAGCGTTTATTGACCAGATGGCTACCCTTTTGAATATGGAAGCAGGAGAGATGAATGAAGCGGCTAAGAATTATGAGAAGATTTATACAATTGCCAGCCGCTGTGGCGTGTTTGCAAAATCAGATGTACAGCCGCTGTTAAACCAGGGCGCCCAGAAGAATGATATTGCCGCCAGCATTTTTTATGCGGTTGTGAACCAGACCATTGCCGGACTTGCACAGGGACGCGAGATTGAGGGAAAGGTTGTGTATTTAGGAGGCCCTCTTACCTTCCTGTCTGAGCTGCGCAGGGCTTTTGACAATACCCTGAAGCTTGAGGGAATTGCACCGGATAATTCCCTGTATTTTGTTGCGATGGGTGCGGCATTAAAGAAAGAAGCAAAGCAGTTTGTTTTAACGGAGCTGAGGGATAAGATTGACAGCTATACCGCAACCGGCGGTTATGCAAGCTGTAAGCCGTTGTTTACCTCCCAGGAGGAATATCAGGAATTTATAGAGAGGCACAGGAAAAATTCTGACCATATTAAGAAGGTGGATACACTTTCCGGTCATGCATATTTGGGAATTGACGCAGGCTCTACCACAGTGAAGGCAGTGGTAGTCGATGAGAATGCCAATATTCTGTGTTCTGAATATCTGCCAAACGGTGGTAATCCGGTTCCGATTATTAAGGAATTTATGGAAAAACTATATAGAGAGTACCCGGACATTCATATACAGTCCTCCGCCGTTACCGGATACGGGGAAGAAATGATTATGAATGCTTTTGGTGTGGATTTTGGTATTGTAGAGACCGTGGCTCATTTTACTGCGGCTAAGAAATTCCAGCCGGACGTGGATTTTATTATTGATATTGGTGGGCAGGATATCAAATGCTTCCAGATTCGCAATAATGCCATTGACAACATTTTCTTAAACGAGGCATGCTCCTCAGGCTGTGGTTCTTTTTTACAGACCTTTGCCGGGGCATTGGGATACAAGATTGAGGATTTTGCAAAGCTGGGACTTTTTGCTGATAAGCCGGTTGATTTGGGCTCCCGCTGTACGGTATTTATGAATTCCTCTGTAAAACAGGCACAAAAGGATGGGGCAACCATTGAGAATATTTCTGCGGGCTTATCCATTTCCGTTGTTAAGAATGCTCTTTATAAGGTAATCCGTGCAGCTTCTGCCAGACAGCTGGGGGAGCACATTGTAGTGCAGGGAGGAACCTTCCTGAACAATGCAGTGCTGCGGGCTTTTGAACAGGAAATCGGTCATGATGTGGTGAGACCGGAGATGGCAGGAATTATGGGCGCCTATGGTGCGGCTCTCTATGCCATGG
Source organism: bacterium (assembly GCA_037301995.1). GTDB lineage: Bacteria > Bacillota > Clostridia > Lachnospirales > Lachnospiraceae > CAG-590. The sequence continues at coordinate 4,270 of JAXVOW010000101.1, forward strand.
AAAACAGCAATGCTTCCAGTACTATTTTAGACCAGCAGGGGCTTGCCAGCTTTAAGCATGAGATAACCATGACAACCTGTAACGGATGCAGCAACCACTGTAAGCTTACCATCAATACCTTTGCAAATGGACGCCGCTTTATCAGCGGTAACCGGTGCGACAAGCCGACTTCAAAGAAGGCGGAGGGCAACCGGTATGATTTATACGATTATAAGCTGAAACTGCTGGATGAATACAGGGCTTCTGATATTCCGAAGGACAAGGCGAGGGGAACTATTGGAATCCCAATGGGACTTAATATGTATGAGCTTCTCCCATTCTGGTATACCCTGTTTACCAGATTGGGCTTCAATGTTGTGACCTCACCGAACTCCAGCCGCAGTCTCTACTTAAGCGGACAGCATACGATTCCGTCCGATACGGTATGTTTTCCTGCAAAGCTGATGCATGGACATATTGAGGCACTGCTGAAGGAAAATGTGGATGCAATTTTCTATCCATGCTTAAGCTATAATTTTGACGAGGGGCTGGGCGATAACCATTATAATTGTCCGGTAGTTGCCTACTATCCGGAGGTCCTTGAGGCGAATGTTAAGGCGTTAAGGGATGTGAAGTTTATCTATGAATACCTGGGCATTCACAGAAGGAAGGACTTTACAAAGAAGTTCCACGCCGTATTAGAAAAATATTTTGGAAAAATAAAGTTTTCGGAAGTATCCATGGCTTGCAATTATGCATATGAGGAATATGAAAAGCATATGCGTCTTGTGCGTATGGAGGGGAGAAAATATCTCCGCATTGCAAAGCAGGAGGATAAGCCGGTTATTGTACTTGCCGGACGCCCATATCATTTAGACCCTGAGATTAACCATGGCATCAATAAGCTGATTTGTGATTTGGGAGCCATAGTTGTAACAGAGGATTCGGTATCCGATATGGCGCAGCATGTGGATACGAAGGTGTTAAACCAGTGGATGTACCATTCCCGTATGTATGCGGCAGCCCAGTATGTGGCAGATGAGCACAATCCGAAGCTGAATCTGGTACAGCTGGTATCCTTTGGATGTGGTGTAGATGCAATTACCACGGATGAGGTAAGACGGATTTTAGAGGAAAATGGCAAAATATATACCCAGATAAAAATTGATGAGATTACCAATCTTGGCGCAGTCAAGATTCGTTTAAGAAGCTTGTTTGCAGCGACGAAGCAGAAAGGGGAAAAGTAAGGTATGAGTGAGATAAAAGGGCAGTCAGTGAATTCCTGTAATTCCTGTGAAACCTGTACAGTGAATCCGTGCGGCAGTGAAGAGCGTGTGGAATTTACAAAGGAAATGAAAAAAGACTATACGATTCTGATTCCGGATATGTTGCCGGTTCATTTTAAGCTGCTGCGGAATATTTTTACCCAGCAGGGCTACCGGGTAGGGCTTCTCAAGAATACCGGACGCAAGGTGGTGGATACGGGTCTCAAATATGTCCACAATGATACCTGTTATCCTGCATTGCTGGTTATTGGACAGATGATTAGCGCCCTGCAGAGCGGTAAATATGATGTCAACAAGGTTGCGCTTATGATTACCCAGACCGGTGGCGGATGCAGGGCATCCAACTATATTCATCTGCTGCGGAAGGCTCTTCAGAAGGCAGGACTTTCTCAGGTACCGGTTATTTCCCTGAATTTATCAGGCTTAGAGAGCAACAGCGGTTTTCATTTAACCCTGGAGATGATTTATCAGGCATTAATTGGTCTCACCTATGGCGATTTGTT
>JAXVOW010000102.1:0-2573 GCA_037301995.1 bacterium
GATTCTCATCCACAAACCGTTCAATCTGCTGTCTGGTTACAGATTTATCGCTAAACTCAATATCCTCCAGCGTCTGGTTTTCCTTAGTGGTAGCCAGCAGCGCTTCCACAGATAATTCCGGCTCTAATTCCGTTATCTCTACCGGCCTCATTCCCTTGAACACTACAAAGCACAGAAGAGCCACAATTAAAATGGCAAGGATAAACTGCAGATAATTTGCAGCAGTATCCACAGTACTTGTCTCCTTCGGATAGAACAGCGGAACCTCAAATGCCTGAATTTGAATATTCTCCCTGCTGATTCCCGTGGCCATCTGAACCAGCGCATAGGTCTCGTCATCCACTTCAATGGCTTTCCGGTCTCCGTTTTCCTCCTGGAAGGTGTCAAAATTCGTACCCTTCAATTGCCCTGCCTTCTTCATCTTAGCTTCATCATATATCACATATTTACTGAGAACCACTGCAATCGTAGAATTTGCTGTATTCACTGTACCTACCGCTTTCTCGGACGCCGTTGTGGTCACACTGTCATGCCAGGTCTGTTTTACCACATCTGCATTGCTGTTTGCATTGGTTCCGTCTAAAATTTCATAGTCATTTACCGTTCCATCATTGGAATCCGTTCCCGGAATACCTACCGTTCCGTCTGTATTTTCCGCACTATAGGTATATTGCTCCACTAAAGGACCGGTATCCTCTTCATCATCATCCGTATAGTGATGTTCATCATTAATTGTGGTCTTGTCCAAATCCACATCCAGGTTTGCCTTCACCTCTGCATCATTATAAATTCCCGAATTTACAAAAAGGCTTCTCACCTGGTCCTGGACATTATCCGTCACCTGCTGTTTGATTTTGAGCGTCTGGGCTGCAGAGCCTGAAGCTGTTGAGGTATCGTTGTCTCCTCCAAACAGCAGCTTTCCGGACTGGTCCACAATCCGGATATTATCTGTGGTTTTGTTGCCCAGGGAGGTTGCCACCCAGTTTGCAATTCCCTCTATACTGTCTGCACTCATTTCTTCTGTGGTAATCAGTAAAACACTGGCAGAAGCCTCTTTTTCCTCTGACAGTAATGAATTTGTAGAATCCGGAATGGTAATCTGGACATTCGCCTGCTTAATCCCGTCAATTAATTCCAGATGATTTGCAATTTCATTTTGTTTTACAATTTTATTTTTCAACTGTCTTTCACTATCCGTGGTAGACATACTATTGTCAAACAGCCAGTCCCGGTCAGTATCCTTATTCGTTGCAATATTGTTCTCTCCCAAAGCCAGCCTTGCATTCGCCTCGTTTTTCTCATCTACTGTAAAGGTCAGCCCGTTACCTGACACCGAAAAATCAACGCCTGCCTCCTGCAAAACCTCTTTCGCAGCAGCAGCATCCGATGTATTGTCAAAGGTTACCAGCTCCACATAATGGGTGCGGTTAAGCAACACAATAAGAGCCACCAGTGTTAAAATCACTGCCGCCGAAATGGATATGATTAATGTTTTCTGTTTGCTCGTAAAACGATTCCAAAATTCCACAATCTTGGTTTGGATAGTTTTTAATCTGTCTAACATAGTACTCCCCGTTGGATAGAAATATCCGTTTATCTATTATTTATTATACCTGCATGTTCATCAGCTCTTTGTAAGCTTCCAGCGCCTTATTGGTCACACGTACTGTATACTGTAAGGCTATGTTTGCCTTTTGCTGTGCAATTGCCAAATCATGGGTACTCGTCGAATACCCCAGCGCAAAATTAATCTCAGACTGCTCTGCCGCATTCTGTAAATCATCCGTTTCTTTGTACATATTGACTGCCGAATTCAGGAGGCTGTCAAAAGCTGTATTATTATCCGTCGTAACGGTGGATGTATTCAAATTATTTGCAATCACATTATGTGCATCAATATTGTGTATCGCAGAAACTGCCATTCTTTATCACCTGTCCATTCTATCAAATCTTTTTACTCATAATCAATTGTCTTATCCGACATTCCATCCTTCAAGCAGCTCCTCTACTGGAACAGCTCTAATCCCTTCGCCGCCATTGCCTTTGCAGCGTTGAAAGCGGTTGCATTGGCCTCATAGGAACGGCTGGCATCAATCATATTGGCCATTTCTGTCACTGTATTGACATTGGGAAGCATGACATATCCATTCTCGTCTGCATCCGGATGCGTCGGATCGTAAACCATAGCGCCCTCTGTGGTATCCTCCACTATCGCCGCAATCTTAACACCCTTTGCATCATAGGTCTCCAGCTTGTTGCTTAAGATATGGTCAAAGGAAGCATTTGAATTTTCCTGAAATACTACAGTCTGACGCTTGTACACTTCTCCATTTTCATCCCGTGTAGTATTCACATTGGCAATATTCTGGGAAATAATATCTAATCTGGTTCTCTGGGCAGTCATTCCGGATGCTGCCACATCCATTGCATTAAAAATTCCACTACTCATACTCTATCCTCCTGTCACGACGACAAAACTGTCTTATATCTGGCAAACTCCTGCCCAATCTGTTCCACTAAAGCATTGTACCGAATCTGGTTCTCTGCCAGCATGGCACTTTCCGTATCAATAT
>JAXVOW010000103.1:0-4097 GCA_037301995.1 bacterium
GCAATTGCTGCAACGTCCTTGTCTCCACGTCCGGAAACCGTTGCAATGATAATCTGGTCTTTATCCATGCTTCCTGCTATCTTCATTACATGGGCAATGGCATGGGCACTCTCAATGGCAGGAATAATGCCCTCGGTTCTTGACAGGTATTCAAATGCCTTCACCGCTTCCTCATCCGTAATCGGAACATAGGTTGCCCGCCCTGTCTTATTAAGCATCGCATGCTCCGGTCCGATTCCCGGATAATCAAGGCCGGCAGAAATCGAGTAAACCGGTGCAATCTGCCCATATTTATTCTGGCAGAACAGTGACTTCATTCCATGGAAGATACCCACAGAGCCGTTGGCGATGGTGGCAGCATTTTTTTCATTGTCCACACCAAGACCTGCTGCCTCGCAGCCGATTAACTGTACCTCTTCCTCCTCTATATATTCATAGAAGGAACCCATGGCATTACTGCCTCCGCCCACACAGGCAACCACTGCGTCCGGAAGCTTTCCCTCTGCCTCTAAAATCTGCGCCTTGCTCTCCTTACTGATTACACTCTGAAAATCCCTTACAATCATTGGAAACGGATGCGGTCCCATAACAGAGCCCAGCACATACAGTGTATCATCCACACGGGAGGTCCACTCTCTCATCGCCTCGTTTACAGCATCCTTAAGAGTCATGGTGCCGGTGGTGACCGGATGCACCTTAGCACCAAGAAGCTCCATGCGGAACACATTCAGTGCCTGGCGTTCGGTATCCTCTTTTCCCATGAAAATTTCACATTCCATTCCCATCAGGGCTGCAGCTGTGGCAGTTGCCACGCCATGCTGTCCGGCTCCCGTCTCTGCGATGACCCGGGTTTTTCCCATTTTCTTAGCCAGCAGCACCTGTCCCAATACATTGTTAATCTTGTGGGAGCCTGTATGGTTTAAGTCCTCCCGCTTTAAATATATCTTGGCACCGCCTAAATCCTTTGTCATTTTCTCCGCATAATATAACAGGGACGGGCGTCCTGCATAATTCTTCATTAAATCCTCTAATTCCCTTACAAAATCCGGGTCATTTTTAAAATGCTCATATGCCTCTTCCAATTCATGCACCGCATTCATCAATGTTTCTGGCACATATTGTCCTCCATATTCTCCAAATCTTCCTGTTTCCATAGCTGCTCCTTTCTCTTTATCTCTATTTAGGCATTTGCGAAACTCTCTATTTTCAAAATCACATTTTTATTTCACTTTACAGTGCTTGTACTAATGAAATAATGTTAATAATCTTATCTTCATCCTTATATCCATCCACTTCAACGGAACTGCTGACATCAATACAAAAGGGAAGTGTCACATTTTTTTCTTTCAAGGAATTAACTATTTTTGTCACATTATTACAATCAATTCCGCCGGCAAGCAGATAAGGCTTTTCTAAATCGGGAATCAGGGCATGATTGAACACCTTGCCGCTTCCTCCATATTCCTCCTCTGTAAAGGCATCCAGCAGCAGATAATCTACAGGCAGCTTCTCCGCCTCTAATACCTGCTCTGTACTTTTTACCCGGACTGCTTTTATAATCGGGGTATCCTGTTTCCCCATTTCCCGGAAGCTTTGCCTGAGACTTTGGATATATGCTTCATCCTCATCACCATGCAGCTGCACAATGTCGATAATATCATCTGCCACCAGCCTGTCAATATATTCCATATGGGCATTCACAAAAACTCCCACTGCTTTCATTTCCGGATTTAAATTCTTCTTAAGCATTTTTGCCGTTTCATAATCAATCCTTCGCTTTACTCCGGCAAATACAAAGCCCACCATATCCGGTCTCCACAGGTTTACATAATCTACATCCTCTTTCCGCCTCAGACCACATATCTTAATCTTCATTTTTTATCTCTCCCCGCAGATAAGCAAGCATCTGTTTTTTGTCCTCTGCCCGCATCAGCGTTTCTCCCACTAATACGGCATCTACCTTTTCCTCCGCAAAGGCTTTTACATCCTCTCTCGTCTTGATACCGCTCTCTGCCACAAAAAGAGTTCCCTCCGGGGCAAATTCCCGCAATCTGGTACTGTTATGGATATCTACCGTGAAATCCTTCAGATTCCGGTTGTTGACCCCGATAACCCTTGCACCTGCATTTACCGCCATCCGGATTTCCTCTTCATCATGGGCTTCCACCAACGCTGTCAGTCCCAATTCGTCACATATTTCTATGCATTCCTTTATAAATGCCTCATCCAGCAGGGCGCATATGAGTAAAACCGCATTGGCACCGATTACCTTCGCCTGATAAATCTGGTAAGTATCCACTGTAAAGTCCTTTCTCAAAATAGGAAGCTTTACAGCCTCCCGAATCCGGGTAAGATACTTATCACAACCCAAGAAATACTTTGGCTCCGTCAATATGGAAAGGCAGTCCGCCCCAGCCTGTTCATAGGCCTTCGCAATTTCCACATAGGGAAAATCCTTTGCAATCACACCCTTAGACGGTGATGCCTTTTTCACCTCGCAGATAAAGGATATGCCCTCCTTCTTCAGGGTTTCCTCAAAAATAAAATCCGGCAGGCTGCTCTCTGCCTTTAGTGCCATGGCTTTCATCTGTTCCGGAGATACCGCTTTCTTTTCTTCCGCCACCTGTATTCTCTTATCTGCGGCAATCCGCTCTAAAATATCCGCTGCCATATCTGCTCCTTTCTGCTTCCATTATGCATTCGTCAATGCCACAAACTGGTTCAGAACCTCCATCGCTTTACCGCTGTCTATCATCTCTTCTGCCACCTTAACTGCCTCCTGCATGGTATCCGCTTTCTTTGCAATATAGATACAGGCTGCTGCATTTAATACAACCGCATCCCTTTTGGCTCCCTTTTCTCCACTTAAGATTGCCTTTGTAATGGCTGCATTTTCCTCTGGATTACCACCCTCTAAGTCCTTTTTGTCACATTTATTAAATCCGAACTGTTCCGGTTCTATCACATAGGTCTTAAATTCCCCATCCCGGATTTCACAAACCGTAGTTGGCGCACTTAATGAAATCTCATCCAAGCAGTCCTGACCATATACCACCATACCATTGTCTACACCTAATTTGTTCAGTACCTTTGCCATAGGCTCTACCAGCGCTTCCTCATAAACACCCATCAGCTGCATACTGGCATTTGCCGGATTGGTAAGAGGCCCCAAAATATTAAAGATGGTACGCATTCCCAAGCCTTTACGGACTGGCGCCACATATTTCATTGCCTTGTGGTACACCTGTGCAAACATAAAGCATATATTTGTTTTCTGCAATACTGCACTCATTTTCTCCGGAGAGATTGTGATATCCACCCCTAATGCCTCCAATACATCCGCAGCGCCGCATTTACTGGATACACTCCGGTTCCCGTGCTTTGCAATGGGAACCCCTGCCGCTGCCGCCACCAGTCCGCTGGTGGTAGAAATATTAAAGGAATTGGCGCAGTCTCCGCCAGTACCTACAATTTCAAGCACCTCCATTCCATCATGCTCCAGCTGTGCTGCATGGTTTCTCATTCCTCTTGCACTTGCAGAAACCTCCTCAATTGTCTCACCCTTCATCCGGAGTGCGGTCAGATAACCTGCAGTCTGAATCTCTGTGGCTTCACCGTCGAAAATTTCATCCATACAAGCAAGTGCCTCATCATAGGTTAAATCCTTATTTTCCACTAATTTCTTAATAGCGTCTGTAATCATTTTGCATCCTCCTAATCCCATTATCATCACATTTATAAAATCATTAAAACAATATAAATATCTAAGCTTCTTATATTCTGCATTCTATTATTTATGCAATAAAGTTTTCTAACATGGTTTTTCCATATTCTGTAAGCACCGATTCCGGATGAAACTGGAATCCGTAAATTTCCTTTTCCCTGTGCTTCACCGCCATAATTTCACCGTCCGGGGTTCTTGCTATAATCTTCAGGCAATCCGGTGCCGTACCGGCATCCCCTGCCAGGGAATGGTATCTTGCAATTTCAATATTGTTTGGTATATTCTGAAATATGGGTTCTGATTTATCAAAGGATATCTCACTCTGTTTTCCATGCATCAGCTTCTTCGCATAGGTCACTGTTCCGCCAAAAGC
>JAXVOW010000104.1:0-8232 GCA_037301995.1 bacterium
CCACAAAGGGAGTTGCCAATGTACCGTGGCAGGGAAATCCAACTCCGAGGATTGCCGAGACCTACGGTGGAATGATGAATGCAGTGGGACTTCAGAATCCGGGAATTGATGTGTTCTGCAGCAGGGATATTCCATTTTTGCAGCAGTACGACACTAATATTATTGTAAATGTATGTGGTAGGTCTGAGGTAGATTATGTAGAGGTGGTGGAACGTCTGGCAGATGAAGCGGTAGATTTGCTGGAGATTAATGTTTCCTGTCCGAATGTGAAGGAGGGAGGCATTGCCTTTGGGCAGAATCCAAAGGCGCTGGAGCAGATTACGAAAGCGGTAAAGGCAAAGGCAAAGCAGCCGGTAATCATGAAGCTGAGTCCCAATGTAACAGACATTACGGAAATGGCGAAAGCGGCAGAGGCGGGAGGTGCAGATGCCCTTTCACTAATCAATACACTGACCGGTATGAAGATTGATATTAACAGAAGAGATTTTGCCATTGCCAATAAGACAGGGGGCTTATCCGGTCCGGCGATTAAGCCTGTGGCAGTCCGGATGGTATACCAGGTGACCCATGCTGTGGGACTGCCGGTTATCGGAATGGGCGGCATTATGAACTATGAGGATGCCATTGAATTTATGATGGCGGGAGCTGCCGTGGTGTCCGTTGGCACGGCGAATTTCCACAATCCGTATACAACCATAGAGATTATAGACGGTATCAGACAGTTTATGGAAGAGAAGGGAATTGAGGATATCAACGAGATTATCGGATGTGTTAAATAAAATGAATGATTTTTAAGATATAAGCTTTACATCGATTTCAGGCTATGGTAGAATGCCAATGTGCTGGTTTGACGAAGTATAGTATCTTACATAAGTAAAAGACAGCGTGACGAAACCGGCAAAAGGAAGGAGAATACAAAATGAAGAAAAAGATATTGGCACTGTTGCTATCCATGGTATTATGCTTTAGTATGGCAGCGTGTGGAAGTGAAGACGGTACACTGACGGGCGGCGATATTTCGACGGAAGAAAATCAGTCAGAGGAAGGAAAATCTGAGGAAGGCGGAGCTGAGGCAGGTGATGAATCGGATTTGGCCTATGTACAGGATAAAGGTACATTGATTGTAGGGATTACGGATTTTGAGCCAATGGATTATAAGGACAGTTCCGGTAATTGGATTGGCTTTGATGCAGATATGGCGAAGGCATTTGCCGAAAGCCTTGGTGTAAATGTAGAATTTGTAGAAATTGACTGGGATAACAAGGTGTTGGAATTAGAAGCAAAGTCTATTGATTGTGTGTGGAACGGAATGACATTGACGGAAGAAGTGACCAGTGCAATGGAGTGCTCGAAGGCATATTGCAATAATGCACAGATTGCCATTGTAAAGAAAGAGGATGCAGACAAGTACCAGACGGTGGAGAGCTTAAAGGATTTGAATTTTGCAGCAGAGGTTGGTTCTGCTGGGGAAGCAGTTTTATCAGAGCTTAGTTATAACTGTACCCCGGTGAAAACACAGGCAGATGCGCTGATGGAGGTAGCGGCCGGAACTTCAGATGCGGCTGTGATTGATTCTCTCATGGCGGCAGCTATGGTTGGCGAGGGAACAAGCTATGAGAATCTGACTTATACAGCAAGCTTTAACACAGAAGAGTATGGTGTGGGATTCCGCAAGGGTTCAGATTTAGCGGCAAAGCTGAATGCGTTCTTTTCTGAGAGTTATGGGGATGGAAGCATGATGAAAACAGCGGAGACTTATGGTGTACAGGCTGCGATTATTGAACAATAAGAAGGAAGACAAATACCCTGCCGAGCCGGCGGGGTATTTGATTTATAAGTTGCCATGCATATCAGAAAAATGTCCAATGGACATTTTTTGAGTGCAGATGGAATAATATCCGGCTGGAGGTTTTTGGAGAATTTCTGGAAACGGATGCACGAAGGAAAAGGCAGGTATGGAAATGTCAACGATTATGGAACAGATGCCCATTGTATTTCATGCATTAAACGTGGGCTTTTTACAAACATTAAAATTGTTTTTTGTCACTCTTTTGGGTGCATTCCCGTTGGGATTGATTATTGCTTTTGGCTCAATGTCAGGGCTAAAGCCACTGCGTTATTTTACGCGGTTTATTGTTTGGATTATCCGGGGAACCCCTTTGATGATTCAGCTCCTTATTGTGTATTATTTTCCGGGGTTGGTGCTTGGGAACGCTATATGGGGCGGCGGTGAGAATGGAAGATTTATGGCGGCGGCAGTTTCTTTTATCATAAATTATGCCTGCTATTTTTCGGAGATATACCGCGGCGGTATACAGAGTGTGCCAAAAGGACAGCAGGAGGCAGGACTTGTGCTTGGCATGACGAAGAGCCAGATTTTTTTCAAGGTTACACTTTTGCAGATGGTTAAGCGTATTGTTCCGCCGATTTCCAACGAGGTGATAACACTGGTAAAGGATACCTCCCTTGCACGGATTATTGCCCTGCAGGAGATTATATGGGCAGGACAAGCGTTTTTAAAAGGTTCGCAGGGGATTTCCGGTGCGATTTGGCCATTGTTTTTTACTGCATTTTACTATCTGGTGTTCAGCGGTCTGCTTACGATATTTCTTGGCCGGCTCGAGAAGAAACTGGATTATTTTAGATAAGGGGGTGATGAATTGGCAATTTTAGAGGTTCAAAATATTGAAAAAAGTTTTGGGGCAACCAAGGTTTTAAAGGATATCAGCTTTTCTCTGGAACAGGGGCAGGCATTGGCCATTATTGGCTCCTCCGGTTCGGGAAAGACCACCCTGCTCCGGTGTCTGAATTTTTTGGAGCGGCCGGACAGCGGAAAAATTATTGTGCAGGGAGAGACGCTATTTGATGCGGAGACGGCAGGCCAGGAGAGGGAGCAGGATATCCGCAAAAAGCGTCTGCATTTCGGCATGGTATTTCAGTCATTTCATCTGTTTCCGCAGTATACTGCCCTGCAGAATGTCATGCTGGCAGGGCAGCTTTTAGCGAAGGAGGAACCGGATTTTAAAGTGCGTAAAAAGGAGATATTTGCCGAACTTGAGGAGAGTGCGAAGGAACTTTTGGACAAAATGGGTCTTTCCAATCGGATATCCCATTACCCGCATCAGCTCTCTGGTGGTCAGCAGCAAAGAGTGGCAATTGCCAGAGCTCTCGCATTAAAGCCGGATATTTTATGTTTTGACGAGCCGACTTCGGCTTTGGACCCGGAACTGACCGGAGAAGTTTTAAAGGTAATCCGTAGCCTGGCGGAACAGAAAACCACGATGGTAATCGTTACGCATGAGATGGCGTTTGCAAGGGACGTGGCAGATCAGGTCATTTTTATGGATGGAGGAATCATTTTAGAGCAGGGAGAGGCCAGACAGGTGATTGAGCATCCAAAGGAGGAGCGCACAAAGCAGTTTTTGTCACACTTTGCAGAGAAATAAGGCATTGCACAAGCAGGAAAGTTTATGATAGAATAAGGAAAATATTATGAAGCTTATCAGAAAGTGCATAGCACAGATGTCTGAGAGATAAAAAAATACTGGAAACCCAGTAAAATGAAGGAGAAGCAGGAACAATGGAACAGTATAAGAAAGAATTTATTGAGTTTATGATTGATTGTAATGTATTAAAGTTTGGTGACTTTGTAACAAAGAGCGGAAGAAAGACGCCTTTTTTCGTAAATACGGGATTTTACAGGACTGGCTCCCAGCTGAAAAGACTGGGAGAATATTATGCAGAGGCAATCAACAGTGAATTTGGTATGGATTTTGATGTATTGTTTGGACCGGCTTACAAGGGCATCCCTCTAACTGTTGCAACTACTATGGCAATTGCTGAGATGTATGATGAAGATATCCGGTATTGCTCTAACCGTAAGGAGGTAAAAGACCACGGTGATAAAGGAATCCTGTTGGGAAGTCCTATTGAGGATGGCGACAGGGTTGTCATCATTGAGGATGTGACTACAGCGGGTACTTCGATTGAAGAGACATTGCCAATTATCAAGGCACAGGGAAAGGTAGACATGGCAGGCATGGTTGTGTCTGTAGACCGTATGGAGCGGGGACAGGGAACCAAGTCGGCACTTAAGGAGATAGAAGAAAGATATGGGTTTAAGACCACCTCCATTGTTACAATGGAAGAGGTAGTAGAGCATTTATATAATAAGCCATACAAGGGGAAAATTATCATAGATGACACGTTAAAGTCAGCAATTGATGCATATTACGAGCAATATGGAGCAAAGTAGATGATAAAAAGCAAAATTGGAGGTATTGTATGAGCGAGAAAGTTTATAAGACAATGAAAAAGGTTGGAGCTTGGAATATTGTATTCGGAATCATACTGATTGTAGTGGGTGTGTCAGTAGGAGTTCTTCAGATTGTACATGGCAGTAAGCTGTTGGCAGATAAAAAGGAAATTATGTTTTAGAAAATAATGAGTATAAAAGGCAGGCGTATTTAGTATGTCTGCTTTTTTAAGGACAGGAGGATGGTCTAATGGTTAAACATGTTATTTTGTGGAAATTAAAAGGAGAATTATCCAGTCAGGAAAAGCAGGATGTTCTGATGGGAATGAAGGAGCATTTAGAGGCATTAGTCGGAGTGGTTCCGGGACTTATCCGTTTAAAAATTGTAGTAAACGAACTAGAATCCTCTAATGCAGATGTGATGCTGGATAGTGATTTGGAAAGTGTAGAGGCATTGAGGGGATATCAGACACACCCGGAGCATGTGAAAACAGCCGACACATATGTACGTCCTTATACAGAGCTCCGCATGTGCATGGATTATGAAGTGTAGGAAAACAGAACTTGCAATATTGGATGTTTTTGCATATAATATATATGTTTGATTCGTCAGTTGCGCATAGGATGGAGATTGACTGATTTAAGCTACTGGTCATTTGATGCGCGCAATTTAGGAGAAAAGAGGTGCGGCATGAGGAGATAATCTATCTTTAATGAAAAGAGAACATGGGATGTGCAATGCATTAGGCATTGTTTTATCGTTGTGTTATCAAAGGATAGATTCAAATTTTTATGTCGCAATGAAAAGCTGTTAGAATATTGAATTTTCTATTTGGAGTGCTGCATCAGGGTGTATTTTTGGTGACTGCAAGGCAATCCAGCGGTTTCGATATTTTAATATCTATAATACAAAAAGGACAGGAATCGTTTGATAACAGACGGTTCCTTTTGTGTTGCATGGATTTATTAGAAATACGCAGGGAGTGTGATGACATGGCACAGATTAATGTATCGAATTTAACATTCTGCTATGAAGGCAGCTATGATAATATCTTTGAAAATGTATCCTTTCAGGTGGATACGGCGTGGAAGCTAGGGATGATTGGGCGGAACGGAAAGGGCAAAACCACCTTTTTGAATTTATTGCTTGGTAAATATGAATACACTGGAAATATCCAGTCACCGCTTATGTTTGATTATTTTCCATTTTCTATTAAGGAAGAATGGAAAGAATTACACGCAATTGAATTGATTGAACAAATTTATCCGGATTATGAGTTGTGGAAAATATGTATAGAGCTTGATTTATTAAAATTAGATGCTGACTCACTCTACCGGAAATGGAATACTTTGAGTTATGGGGAACGGACAAAGCTGATGCTGGCAGTTTTGTTTTCTAAGGAAAGCAGTTTTTTGCTGATTGATGAACCCACCAATCATTTAGATATTTATGCAAGAGAGCTGGTAAAGAAATATCTGAACCGGAAATCAGGATTTATTCTGGTTTCCCATGACCGGAATTTAATGGATGGTTGTGTCGACCATGTGCTGGTTTTGGAGAGAAACCAGATTATAGTGGAGAGAGGCAATTTTAGTTCATGGTGGGAGAACAAGCAGAAGAGAGATTTGTTTGAACAGGCAGAAAATGATAGATTAAAAAAAGATATTAGAAAACTGCAAAAGGCGGCGAGACAGGCAGGACAATGGGCAGACAGGGTAGAATCCACAAAAATTGGTTTTAATCCGGTTAAGGAGCATGACCGTAGTATAAGTACGAGGGCATATATCGGAGAAAAATCAAGGCGGATGCAGCAAAGAAGAAAAAATCTGGAACATCGGCAGCAAAGTGCAATTGAACAAAAGGAGGGGATGTTAAAAAATATAGAGAATCCGGCAGAATTAAGAATGATGCCACTTTCTCATCATAAGGAAGTACTTATTCGTGCAGAAAACGTAGGCATTTTTTATGGGGAAAAAGAAGTGGTGAAGAATCTTAACCTGGAACTCAGGCAGGGGGAACGATTGTTGCTTTCCGGTGGGAATGGTTGTGGAAAGTCCAGTGTTATTAATGCACTTCTGGGTTTAGACCAAGTGGAGATATTAGGCAATTCAATTCCGGACAAAGTAGAAACAACGGGAACGCTGGAAATTCCAAAGGGATTGAAAATTTCATATATTAGTCAGGATACTTCTTTTTTGAAGGGCAGGTTAGAGGAGTATATAGACAGAATGAAGCTTTCAGAAACTTTGTTTAAATCCATTTTAAGGCAATTGGATTTTGACAGGGTACAGTTTGACAAAAACATGGAAGAGTATTCAGAAGGTCAGAAAAAGAAAGTGCTGATAGCAGGCAGTCTCCTCTCCCAGGCACATTTGTATGTGTGGGACGAACCTCTTAATTATATTGATGTATTTACCAGAATGCAATTGGAACAATTGATTTTAAAGGTGCAGCCTACTATGCTATTGGTGGAACATGATATGGCATTTGGACAGAAATGTGCAACAAAAATATTAAAGATTGGTTGACATAATGTACACCATAAAAGACCCGTATGAATGGGAAATTCATACGGGTCTTTTACTAATGGAAAAGGGAAACCGGACCGGAGAGTACCTCCCTTGCAACATAGAGGGTGCTGTCAGCTCTGGCACTCATGCTCCATTTAACCAGGGTCATGGAGCAGTTTTCTATTTCGATACAGGTGATACACCGGGGATGGACGCAGCTTCCGGTATTGTAATAGCAGGCCGGTTCTTCTGGCAGGACAGGGCGGTGCGTGTGACCGGTGATTAATATTTTTCCCTGTCGGTCTGCCCATGCATTTAACCGTTCTTCACATTTGTTTTTTACATGATAGTTTTTAGCTGCACTGGTGGGGTCTAATACACCAAAGTTTTCAAGAGGGCGCCACAGATACCGGACAAAAAACTGGGACAGAGGCCAGAAGGTGGAATTTAAAAGACTTGCCTGATGCCCATGTGTCAGATACAGGGCTTGGTCCGGCTGCTTTGACGAGCGCAGGATGATTCCTTCATGAAAGACCAGCTCCGGAAACAATGGCTGGGGCTTTTGGGATTCGGTACAGAAGTAGGTATTGCACTTTTTGGCGCTGTAGTGACGTTTCTTTTTTATCATGTCATGGTTGCCATAGAGCATATAGAGCCGGTCTTCTCTGTAAAACAGGGAAAACAGCCAGAAGACGTTGCTGTGAACCTCAATGATGGTCTCCATATTCCGGTTCTCCCAAAGCTCATCCCCGTCTCCTAACTCGATATAGGTAAAGCCGGTCTGGTAATAGTGTTTTAAGGCGGCAAAATAAAGGTGCTGGTTTTTTAGGAAATTATCGGAGGAGGTGCCTACGCCTCGGTGGCAGTCGCTGATTAGTATATATTTTGTGCCGGCACCGAGGGGCAGTTCCAGAGCATTTTCAAAAGCATGGTTCAGGCGGGAAGCGGTACTCATACATATTTCCTCATGCAGCGTTTTTTGCGGTGACAGCGCTTGTTAAAACGGTGCAGGCGCATAGTCTTGCGGAAGGCAAATGGAAGATAGTAGTACAGATATAATATCCGGTCTTCTGTCAATGTAAATGGTCTGGTAATCCATAGATACAGCTTGCAGAACAGCTTATTTTTCCATTGGGAGAAACGGCACCAGAAACGGGTGATAAGATTTCTTTCTTCATTTCTCGGTTCGCAGAAGGTGAAGGAAAGGCTCAGCCCATAGACTTCAAAATCCTTCGAGGTATAGCCTGCCTGATATAGACCGCCGATAAAGGTGGACAACATTTCACTGTCCGGGAAAGTGAGCCTGCTGTCTAAGCAAAGCTCTGAGGGAGTGGAAAAAAAGCCTGTCAAAAAAGCGGTGAGCCACCAGTGCCTTTTGGATACCCGGACATAGTCGCCCTCCTGGTTATATAGCAGAAGGGAGCAGGGCAGCATTTCATCATCATCGGCAGCGTCAAACAGGGTGG
>JAXVOW010000105.1:0-20994 GCA_037301995.1 bacterium
AAACGGAATAATCCGCTCTTTATTTCCATCATGGCACTGTAAAAAATTCATTGCCAGATTCACATCCCTTACCTTCAGTCCAATCAGCTCAGAAACACGGATTCCGGTTGCATACAGTAACTCCAGCATTGCTTTATCCCGGATATCCTTCGGCGTATTACCGCTTGGCTGCTCTAACAATAAATTTATTTCCTCTACCGTCAATATTACCGGCGCTTTTTTTTCTATTTTCGGAGGCTTCAGTGTGTCACTGGGGTCTTCTGAAATCACGCCCTGTTTTAACAAATATAAAAAGAATGCCTTAATGGAAGCGATATTTCGCGAAACCGTAGCGGTAGACATTCCCTGCTTCTCAAGCATAAGCACATAGGAATTCAGATTGGTATTGGTTATCTGCTTCCAGTCCCCATAACCGGAATCTGTTAAAAAATTGTTAAGTTTTACCAAATCCCTCTTATAGGATGCAATTGTGTTTTTACTTGCCCGCTTTACATTTGTTAAATAGTCAACGAACTCATTAATCCTTTGTAACATTCTCTAACCCCTTATTTTTTGTAGTCACTGTATCCATTATAATGTTTAATTTACATAAAATCAAACATTATTTTTTACAAAAATCCTTGTAAATCAAGTATTTTCGCGCTTTTCCACCAAATGGGGTATTAACATAATATTTTTACACTAGATATTGGTAAAAATAATTTAAAATATTTTTTTGAAATTTTATCTCCCAGACCAAAGCAAAAACAACAAGAAAAAATATTACAAAAAAATGAATTAAATATTGTAACTTATTAACATTTCCATAATATCTGTTTTTCGCTTCCTTCCCGTAAAAGAACCACCTTCCATAAAAATACAGTGCCAGTATATAACAGAGATAATGGGGAAAAAAACAAATAATTCCGTAAATGGTTCCTTTCATTCCATACTGAAGCAGTAAATTGCACATGATAATTCCATAAAAGGCACCAAACATCATGCTATATACTCCTGTTGCTATCCCATAAGAGGTGAGCAGAATCCCCAATACAAAAAGAAGAAGCTGAAGACCACGGCGTTTTAGTATATAAGAAGCAAGCTGGTTTACCGGCAGATTCAAAACTGCTCCAACAGAATATTCTTCCAAGCCATGCCGGAAGTACTTCATATCCCAAAAAGCAAAATCCACAAGATAAATGATACATCCGGCCAAAACGCCAAAAATAACTGCGCCATATATGATATATGCTATTTTATACGCTTCATTTTGGTTTTTCATCACAATCTCTCCATCTAAGAATCAATATATGTGAAATCTATGAAGAATATGCCTGGCTGCAAAAAAAGTCCGAAGCCCATATGGGCTTCGGACTCTGAATTCGTATTAAAGCATACTATCTAAGCTTACTTCGCATAATCTGTAACACGGGACTCACGTATCAGATTAACCTTAATCTGTCCAGGATATTCCAATTCACTTTCAATCTGTTTTGAAATATCTCTGGCTAAAAGTACCATGTCAGCATCACTAACCTGCTCCGGAACTACCATTATACGAATCTCTCTACCTGCCTGAATAGCAAAAGTTTTATCAACACCCTTAAAGCCGTTTGCAATATCTTCCAATTGCTTCAGTCTTGTGGTGTATGTCTCCAATGTCTCACGTCTTGCACCCGGACGTGCGGCAGAAATTGCATCTGCTGCCTGTACGATACATGCAATTAATGACTCTGGCTCCACATCGCCATGATGTGCTTGTACTGCATTGATAACCAACGCTGATTCCTTGTATTTTCTACACAAGTCCACACCTATCTGAATATGGGAACCTTCCATTTCATGATCCACAGATTTACCAATATCATGTAAAAGACCTGCGCGCTTAGCTAAGCGGACATCCACACCAATCTCAGCAGCCAACAAACCACATAATTGAGCTACCTCCATTGAATGCTTCAATGCGTTCTGTCCATAGCTTGTTCTGAACTTCATCTTACCAAGTAAACGAACCAGCTCTGGATGAATTCCCTGAACGCCAACCTCCAGGGTAGCATTCTCTCCTTCTTCCCGCATCATCTGTTCAACTTCCTTCTGCGCTTTTTCTACCATTTCTTCAATTCTTGCAGGATGGATTCTTCCATCCACAATTAATTTTTCAAGTGCAATTCTTGCAACCTCTCTTCTAACTGGGTCAAAGCTTGAAAGAATCACTGCTTCCGGTGTATCATCAATAATCAAATCCACACCTGTCATGGTCTCCAGTGTACGGATATTCCGTCCCTCACGACCAATGATTCTGCCTTTCATCTCATCATTCGGTAATTGTACTAAAGAAATCGTAGTCTCGGCAACATGGTCAACAGCACATTTCTGAATGGCTGTGACAACATATTCCTTTGCCTTTTTACCTGCTTCTTCTTTTGCTCTAGTTTCTAATTCCTTGACTAGAACTGCGGTTTCATGTTTTACTTCATCTTCAACAGTCTTTAATAAATATTCTTTTGCTTGTTCAGAGGTTAATCCAGAGATTCTCTCCAGTTCCTGCAGTCGTTTTGCCTCAAGCTCTTCTACATTCGCTTTCTGTCTCTCCAAGGCCTGTTCTCTAGATGCAAGGCTTGCTTCTTTTTTCTCAACAGCTTCTGTCTTACGGTCCAGATTCTCTTCACGGGAAAGCACACGCTTTTCCATTCTCTGAACCTCATTCCGACGATCCTTAATCTCTTTATCAAGATCATTCTTTGTCTTTAATGACTCTTCCTTTGCCTCTAGGAGAATTTCCTTTTTCTTGGCCTCAGCATTCTTTACAGCTTCATCTATAATCTCTCTCGCTCTGTCCTCGGCATCTGCGTTCTTCTTCTCTACTACATTCTTACGATATGTAAGGGAAACGAACCAGGAAGCAATTACAGCTACGATTAAAATAATAGCAAAAACAATAAGATAGCTTGGTTCCACAGGAGCACCTCCTTATTAAGTTTTAATGCACTAAACATAAGTGCAACAGTTAGATTTTATCTTTTTTTGTGCATTATGTCAAGTAAAACTGAGAAAGTTATTAAAATATTGTTACTATTTTGCTATACACAATCCGAACTGATTCTATATCCGCCTGCTAATCTTCAAGCTCTGTCCTGTTCCGCAATGCTGTCTCAATCAGGGAAACAGCGAAGCCTTTTCCATAAAAATAGCGGAATACTTTCTGTCTCACTGCCAGGTTTCCTAAATCCTTTCCCCTGACATAGCGCTCAAACTGCTTTTCAAAGCCTTTCTGCTCGGAATATGCATTTTCCTCAAAATATATTTCAATAAGGCTTTTTGAAATTCCCTTGCACCTCAAATCATATATAATCTGTTTTTTACTTTTCTTATCGCTATATGTCCCGGCATACATCCGGATATACTCCTCATCATCCAGATAGTGATATTTTTCAAGAAACTGAATCACCTTTTCCACGACCTGTTCTGGATAATCATGATAACGCAATTTGTCCCGCAGCATGGAAACCGTTAAAGGTCTTCTCTCCAGCAGATAGAGGGCTCGTTCCTTCGCTCTCTTATAAATAATCTCGTCCAATATGGACGAGATTACCGAATCCTCTATTATTACATTCTCTTCAATCTGATAACGCTTTAATTCATTTTTGTACAGGGCAAACAGAAAGATATCATCTCCGAATACCCTGTAACGCTTATTTTTCCCGGATTCTATCTTGGTAATTAACATGCCTATTCTTTCTCCGCAGGGGAATCCTGCTTATCCGGCACAGCTTCATCCATGGCCAGCAGCCCGGCGCTTGCCCGGACCTTATTCTCAACCTCTAAGGCAATCTCCGGATTATCCTGCAGGAATATCTTAGAGTTCTCCCTGCCCTGTCCAATCTTCTCTCCATTGTATGAAAACCATGCACCGGATTTGACAATAATATTCTCTTTGACTGCCAAATCTAAAATATCACCCTCTTTTGAAATACCCTTGCCAAACATAATATCAAATTCTGCCTCCTTAAATGGAGGAGCCACCTTATTCTTTACCACCTTGACCCGGGTACGGTTACCAATCACTTCTCCGTTCTGCTTCAGCGTCTCAATTCTTCTGACATCCAGACGCACGGAAGAATAAAACTTCAAAGCCCGTCCACCAGTTGTGGTTTCCGGATTACCGAACATTACACCGACCTTCTCCCGCAGCTGGTTAATGAAAATAACAACACAATTCGACTTGCTAATGACGGCAGTCAGCTTTCGCAATGCCTGTGACATAAGACGTGCCTGCAATCCCACATGGGCGTCTCCCATCTCACCGTCAATCTCAGCCTTTGGCACCAGGGCGGCAACAGAATCCACAATAATAACGTCCACCGCACCAGAACGAACCATTGTTTCTGTTATCTCCAATGCCTGCTCTCCATTATCCGGCTGGGAAATATATAAATTGTTAATATCCACACCTATATTCCCTGCATAAACAGGGTCTAATGCATGCTCTGCATCAATGAAGCCTGCAATTCCACCGTTTTTCTGTACCTCAGCAACAATATGTAATGCCACCGTGGTCTTACCACTGGATTCCGGACCATACACCTCTATAATTCTCCCCTTCGGTACACCGCCAATCCCAAGAGCCAAATCCAGGCTTAAAGAACCGGTTGGGATTGCCTCCACATTCATATTAGCAGCTGTATCGCCTAACTTCATAACAGTTCCTTTACCAAACTGTTTCTCAATATTTGCAAGTGCGGCATCCAATGCCTTTAACTTATCGTCATTTGCCATCTTATTAACCTCCATGAACATTTGTTCGTTTTTCTAATAATAATATATTATTTGTTACTTGTCAACAATAAATCGAATGTATTTTCGATTGTACTTACCTCCTTGCTCCCACTATAACACATACCTGTGACAGAACATGGCAATATTAAAAAATAAAATTGGAAAATTTGTGACAACCCAGATAAAATGATGATGATACTTTATCATCTTCTTTACACTTTGTAAATAGTATTATAAAATTACAATTAATAACATTATAAAACCCTTTTAAACTGAAAAAAATACAACTAATACAAGTAAAATAGCCCTTATACCATGACAGGGAATATAACGGAGAATTCTATGAAGCATATTGGAATTATTACAGAATACAATCCATTCCACAATGGACATCAATATCAGTTGAATGCAATCAGGCAGCAGTTCCCAGAGAAACGCATAATCGTGATTATGAGCGGTGACTATGTCCAGCGCGGAGAGCCTGCTGTCTTTAACAAATATCTGCGTGCCAGATGTGCATTACAGGCCGGGGCAGACATTGTGTTTGAACTGCCCTCCCTGTTTGCCTCCTCCAGTGCGGAATATTTTGCCTCTTCTGCCGTTCTTTCCCTGGCTGCAACAGGAATCATCGATACGTTATGCTTTGGCTGTGAAGACACCGATTTAAATGCCTTTACTAAAATTGCCAGTCTGTTTCTGGAAGAGCCTGCGGCTTACCGGCAGGCTTTAAAGCAGCACCTGAAGGATGGATTTGCCTATCCTAAGGCACGAAGCCTGGCTGCAGCTGCCTATTTCCAGAATGATGCATACAGCCACCTGTTAAAACAGCCTAACAACATTCTGGGTATTGAATATATGAAAACAATTCAAAAATATAAGCTGGACATAACCCCGTTTATCATAAAGCGGACAGGCAGCGGATATCATGATATATCCACTGACCATGCCTTGTGCTCTGCCTCAGCCCTGCGGCACACACTGGCAAAGCAAAATACGGATTTGCGGCAATACATGCCGGAAGCAGCCTGGAAGCTGTTGGAGGAATCGGCATACGCAAAACCCCTGTTTCTATCCGATTTTTATCCCTCTTTACAATATGCATTATGGCAGAAGGATTCTTACGAGGATTATTTTGAAGTGACAAGGGAGCTCTCCAACCGGCTGCTCGCCATCCGCTCTTATCCTGCGAGCGTCAAGGAGCTAATCAGCCAATTAACCAGCAAAAATCTTACAGAAACGCGGATTCAACGCTCCTTGTTAAACATCCTGCTAAACCACACGAATGCAGATATGACATCTGCAAGAAAGGGAAATTACGTCTCTTACCTCCGGCTGCTTGGTTTCCGCAGTTCATCCGCACCACTGCTAAAGGAAATGAAAACCACCTGCAGTATTCCCGTTATCAATAAAGTGGCGCAGGCAGAAAAAATACTTTCCAAAGAGGAATATTCCGTCTTTCAGAAGGACCTTCACAGCAGCGCACTGTACCAGCAGATATTTTTTAACAAATACCATGTCCAGATTCCATCCGAATATGAACATTCCGTCATAATCGAAAAATAAAACCATACAATAAAATAAGACCATTTTTAAGGGATTTTCATGAAACAGTTTCTCTTTATGATTGTTCTTCTTTTTATATTGCTGGTTTTCCACAACGAAACCATTGCAGGTACCCAGAATGGTCTTCTTTTATGGTATCAGACCCTTATACCCTCTCTGCTCCCCTTTATTCTTGTGACAAATGCTCTTTCCGAAACAAATGCCTACCAGGCTGCAGCTGCTCATCTAAAAAAATTCTTTCCAAACCGGATTTATGAAATCATGGCTATCCTGTTAGGCAATCTCTGTGGTTATCCCATCGGAGGAAAAATCATCAGCGATTTTGTGAAAAACCGGTATATCCTGCCACAGACAGCAAACCGCATACTTTCCCTGTCCAGCCAGGCAAGCCCGATGTTTCTAATCGGCTATGTTCATATGCACATTATCAGGGACGCCATTCCACTTCCTGTGTTCCTGTTTGCCATCTATCTGCCGGTCATCCTGTGCTATCCGTTTTTTACCAGATTTAACCATGATAAAGCAGAACGCCCCGGCAGTTTACCGGAAAAAAATTTCTGTATAAGCGATACCTTTTTACATGCAGTCCAGATAATGGTCACCATTGGTATATATGTGATTATTTTCTCCATAATCCTGTGTATTCTTCTGCCTGTCTGCCAGCACACTGTTTTAAAGCTGGTTCTCTCTTTTCTGGAAATCACAACGGGATTAAAGCTGTTATATACACTTTCCCTTCCCGAAATAATAAAGCTGCCCTTTTTATGCGCCCTATCTTCCTTTGGCGGGCTGTGCAGCGCCTTTCAAATTAAGGGGGTACTGGATTATCCTTCCGCAAGCATAAAAAAATACCTGCTGGATAAAATATTCCTATCCGCAGGTACTTTTTTCATAATCTGGATATACCTGAAATTTCTCGCTTAAATTATTCTTAAAACTTTTCCTCCATGGAGAAATCATCTACTACTCCCATTGACTTGGTAACTCCGGATACAGAATCTTCAGACTGTTCTGCAGCATTTCCCGTCTGCTCTGCTCCCGGTGCTCCTTCTACCATTCCCCTGCCCATTCTCGGACCTCTCTTTACTCTGCCCTCCATAGGCGGAATCTCTCTTGCCTGCTCCCCATTTGCCTTGTATACGGTCTTGTCCACCTTCGCTGCCGCTGCTGCCTCTAAGGTCTTGGCAACAGTCTCCTGCGCTGTCTGAGGTGTATGAAGAACCGGATTTCTCTTCTTTACAATCTTTTTCTTAACCTTCTTAGGTGCGGCTGTTCCGGTCTCCTCCTGCGGTTTGCCGGTTGCTGCCGTGCTTTCCGTTCCAGCGGCATTTTTCTCCGCTGTGGTGATAGCTGGTACGGAAGCTGCCTTCGTATCTGTCGGCTGTGGAGACACCTTTGCCGCAGCTGCTGTTTTTTGCACTGCCACAGCAGGATTTACAGCCGGATTGCTCTCCTGTTTCTTAACAGGCGCACCTGCCTCTAACGGAGTCTCGTTTGGCACAACATTTTCTCCACTGGTAATGAAGTCCGGAATATTCACAGCCGGTTTGATATCCTCTTTTTTCTCCGGCTTGTCCTCTTTTATCCCCACTGCCTGTTTTACCTTCTGTGCCATACTGGTCTTTGCCTTAGGCTCTGCTTTTGCTTCTGCCCGCTTAGACACAGCTGTCTTCATCTGCGGCGCCTTTGTCACACTGTTCGGGTCACCGGTAAACTCCACAATCTGATTCTGAATCTCTTCCAGATTTGCATTTGCAATCATATAATCATTATTAAGCGCCGTAATTAAATTCTCATAATTGGAGCGTTCTGCCTCCATGGTTGCCTCCACATAATTGCGGATTCCCATCATAATATCATTGGTATACTGCATAGAGCCCAGACGTATTTCATTTGCCTCAGCCACAGCCTGTGCCAGCAAATCATTTGCCTGTACTCTTGCCATTTCCACCGTCTCATATGCCTTCTGGTTTGCCTGTGCCATAATCTCTGTCTCAGCCACCATCTGGTTTGCCTGTGCAGTGGCCTCTGAAATGATACCGTCGGCAGTTTTTCTGGCATCCATCAATATTGCTTCCTTGTTTCTCATTATTTTCTTACAGCGGTCAATCTCCGCTGGAATTTTAACCTTCAAATCCCCAAAAAGCTCATCAAATTCATCTCTTGGTACAACAACTTTATTAGAGGACAATGCCGTTGTCTTACAGCTGTTTAAAAAATCCTCGATTTCATTCATTACATCTTCAATACTTTTCCTTGCCACTTTCTTTTCCTCCATTTCCTTTGATTCGCTTTTATGAAAAACGTGCTTTCAGTCTTTCCACTACAAATGGTGGCACAAAATCCGATACATCGGTTCCATAACTGGCATACTCCTTGACAATACTGGAACTTAAATATGCGTATTCCACACTGGTAGCTAAAAACACTGTATCAATAGTATCCCTGCTGACTTTGCGGTTACTCTGTGCAATTTGCAATTCGTAATCAAAATCCGTAATTGCACGAAGTCCTCTGATAATCACGGAAATATCATTCTCCGCCATATAGTCCACCAGCAGACCTTCAAAGCTGATAACCGTCACATTATCAAACTTCTTTGTGACTTCACTGAGCATCCACTGTCGTTCTTCTACTGAAAACAATGGATTTTTGGCACTGTTATTCAGTACTCCCACAACTACTTCATCAAACATTTCCGCCGAACGCCTGATAATATCTAAATGGCCATATGTTACCGGGTCAAAGCTTCCCGGATAAATTGCCTTACTCACTCTTTTGTCCTCATTTCATTCTATTTTTTCCAGAAAAATGTGCTTATTTGTCTTATACACTTTCTCCTTCAGCACCCTGAAGCCCTGTATATCCTCCCCAGATAAACAGGTGTCCAAATCTGCCTCTACTATAATTAACGCTTTCTCTTCCAATATCTCATAAAAGGGCGGAAAACGTAAGACCTCTTTCTCCAGCCCCTTCCCGTAGGGCGGGTCCATAAACACGACATGAAACCGCTCCTTCCCCTGAAGTATAGAAATTGCGGAAATTGCAGTACAGTTCATCACCTCTGCCTGTAAAGACAGATGGGTAAACTGCAGATTCTCCCTTATAATGCCTGCCGCCTCTTTGTTCTGCTCCACAAAACAAGCTTTTGCTGCCCCACGGCTTAACGCCTCAATCCCAATGGCACCGCTTCCACTGAACAAATCCAGAAAGTGAACCTCATACAGTTCATCCTGAATCATGTTAAACAGTGTTTCTTTGATGCGGTCTGTTGTTGGTCTGGTGTTGGCTCCCTTCGGCGTCTTAAGCTGCAACCTCCTGGCTTTTCCTGCAATGACTCTCATGTTAGTACTCCTACTCTATTTTATTAAAAAACCTAGATTTGTCAATAGTTTCAGGTAAATGTCACACTATTTACAAAATTTCTCTATAAACCACGAACCCGTCTCAGAAAAATCCGATGCCTCAAAATTCCCGGTTTTTGTCACTGAAGATTTTAATAAAGATGACTGTTCATCCTTATTGCTCAGGTTCCATGCAAAATAGCTTAAATGATACTCATTAATCATTTCCATCCATTTTTCCGCCTCATCATAATTGACGGAGCCATTTCCCGAAGCCTCACAGATACTGCACTCACTGACGATTACCGGAAGCCCGTTCTGCCTCGCCGTCTCCACCTTGCTGCGAATCCCCTCCTTATGGGTCGACGCATAAAAATGTACCGCATACACAAGGTTTTCCTGACCCTCTATTTTATTTTGTGAGGCGGTGTCCACATCCTGGGACCAGTTTGGAGTACCCACAATTATGAGTGCATTCTTATCATTTTTCCGGATAACAGGGATTATCTCCTCCGCATAGGATTTTATGTCGTCCCAGGTTGTTCCACCATTTGGCTCATTGCAGATTTCGTAAATGACATTGTCATAACCGGCATATTTCTTTGACATGGTTTCAAAAAAGCTCTTAGCGGAGTCCTTATTCTGATTCGGATTATTGTCATTTAAAATGTGCCAGTCAATGATTACATATAGTCCAAGCTCGTTACATGCCTGTACACCCTTATCTACCAGGTCTTCCAGCTCTTTCTGGCTGCCTCCGCTGCAATACCCGTTATAATCTGCCGTATACATGGCAAGGCGGATGGCATTGACTCCATATCCGGCAAGAGAAGAAAAGGCCTCTTTATTCACATATTCCGGAAACCAGTTAATTCCATGGGTGGAAACTCCCTTTAACTGAAAGATGTTACCATCCTTATCCACGATATCGGTTCCCTCTACAGAAAGAGCTCCATGATTTTCCACCGGCGTACCTGAGGTATCCTTCTTTGCCAATTCTTTACTCTCTGCTGCTGCCTCTGTCTGTTCCTCTAAGGCTTCCGTACCACCAGACTGTGAAGCTTCAGAAGCTCCCATGGCATAATCCACTCCGTCAATGGACAGTGTTCCCTCTGACGGCGTAAAGGCTTCCTTTGTATCCAATATAAAACCGAATGTAACCTCACCGTCTGCAGTAATCTCTGTATTGTATTCCGCCGGAGTAATCTCCAGGGTTGTCTCTTCTAATGCATATGTACCATTCCATCCATTCTCCAGTTTTGACCCTTCCGGAACCGGAATCGATACCTTCCAGTTTGCAGCTGACCCACCAGACTTATTTTTAATCACACCGTCAAACTGGGCACAGACCATACCACCGCTTTCCCAGCTGTTGGTGCCAGTCACAGTAAGCTCAAATGCCTGGGAACTGTCCGGCACAGCCTCTATTGCAGTCTGCTCCACGGCAGCTTCGCTCTTAGTGACTGCACTCTCTGTGGTGACGGCTGCTTCCTTATCTCCACAGCCTGTCAGTCCTGTAAAAAAAACTGCTATCAAAATCGAAATGAATATTCTTTTCGTATTACTTTTCACCCTGTAATCCCCCTTAATCCTTTGAAAAAGCTGTTTTGGTACTCCGTTTTTTGTTTATCCAATAAGTATACATAAATTTTCTAGTTTTTTCAATTCTTGAAAAGACTTTCTAGTTTATTTTTTTCTAAAATCCAGATAATATTCTTACAACATTAAATTGTTGTTTATATAGACACATCAGGAAAAAGGAGGCGCATATCATGAGTAGCAGAACAAAAAAGGAAGCACAGGGTGCTTTGGACAGGTTCAAATATGAGGTAGCAAACGAAATCGGTGTTCCTTTAAAAAACGGATACAACGGTGACCTTACCTCATATCAGAACGGTTCAGTGGGCGGCTATATGGTCAAAAAAATGATTGAGGCCCAGGAACGCGAAATGAGCGGAAAGTAATTCTTTCCTGAAATACGCCAAAGGGTGTGAAAAAGCCTGCCACTGTTTCCAATGACAGGCTTTTTCATATTATATTACAGCTGAATGCTGGCATAATCACAATAATCTACCAATTGCTCCAGAGGATATTTTTCTTTTTCCAGATAAGAAAGGGCATCATTTGCCTGCTTTAACATATCGGCATTGTTGTAAATATCCCCCAGCTGAAACAGCAAATCGCCGCTTTGTCTAACCCCAAAAAAATCCCCAGGTCCACGAAGCTTCAAGTCCTCACTTGCGATATAAAAGCCATCATTCGACTCATTCAGAATATTCAGACGTTCCAAGGCTTCCTTCCTCTCGGTGCTGCAAAGCATAATACAATAGGACTGGGCATCTCCTCTTCCCACCCGCCCACGAAGCTGGTGAAGCTGGGCAAGACCAAACTTTTCCGCATTTTCAATCATCATAACTGTTGCATTCGGATTATTGATGCCTACCTCGATTACCGTGGTAGACACAAGAATATCGGTTTTGCCTTCCGCAAAATCCCGCATAATTGTATTTTTTTCCTCCGGCGGCATTTTGCCGTGAAGATAAGAAATGTGAACCTCCTTTGGAAAGATTTCCAACAGGCTCTCCCGGTATTCTATTACATTTTCCGCTTCCACATTTTCACTGGCTTCCACCATGGGACAGATAATATAAATCTGATGTCCCTCATGTATCTGCTCTAACATAAATTTATATGCCGTTGGACGGTACTTAGGACCTACCACGCAATTCTTAATCGGTTTTCTGGATGCCGGCATGTCCTTCATGACAGAAATATCCAAATCTCCGTACATGATAATCGCCAGTGTCCTTGGAATCGGGGTGGCACTCATAACAAGCACATGGGGCTCATTTCCCTTTTCTGAAAACTTTGCACGCTGCCGCACCCCGAACCGGTGCTGCTCGTCCGTAATGACAAGGGCAAGCTTTTGATATATTACCTTATCCTGTATCAGCGCATGGGTGCCAATTAAAATATCAATGTCCCCAGCTGCCAATGCCTCATATATTCGACGCTTTTCTGAAAGCTTCGTGGAGCCGCAGAGCAGTTCCACTCTTACGCCAAAAGCCTCCAAATCCCTGGATATGCTTTGAAAATGCTGCATGGCAAGCACCTCGGTAGGCGCCATAAAAGCAGCCTGGTATCCATTTTTAACCGCAGCTAATAATGCCATCTCTGCCACTGCCGTCTTACCAGAGCCCACATCTCCCTGGATTAACCGGTTCATGACCGTGTCCCCTGACATATCTTCTTCGATTTCCCGGATTGCCTCTGCCTGTCCCTTTGTCAGGGAAAAGGGCAGCTTCCCGATAAACGCATCCACTACACTGTAGTCTTTCATTACAAAATGATTCTCTGCCTTTACTGTCTTTTCCCGCACAAGCCGCATATGCAGCAAAAACCAGAAAAATTCGTCAAAAACCAGACGGTTTCTGCATTCCATCAGAGCGTCCATATTATCCGGAAAATGCGTTCCCTGTATTGCCTTATTAAGGGGCATCAGGGAATATCTTTCACGCACCGCCTCCGGCACCTTATCTGTAATCTCATCCAGATAAGCCAGCGCACCGGCAACAGCCTTTGTGACCACTTTATTGCTGAGCCCCTCTGTCAGCGGATAAACCGGCTGCAGGGAGGACACCAGCTTGTCATACTGCGCCTGGGTATAGTATTCCGGATGCTCCATCGTAAGCTGGTGGTTGTGCACCGTTAATGTACCCACAAAAATAAAGGTCTGCCCGATATGAAACACCTGTTTTAAAAACGGAGAATTATACCAGGTAAGCTTAACGGCTCCCGTACCATCTTTTACCATACAGGTCACCAACGTAAGGCTTCTCACCTTCTTTATATCCACATATGACTGCACAGAAGCCTTTATCGTCACACGTCCCCCAATCTCTGCCTCACGGATATCCACAGGCATGGCATAGCTAAGGTAATTTCTTGGATATAATTTTATTAAATCCTCAATTGTACAGACCTTAAGCTTCTCAAATAATGCCGCTGTCTTTGGACCGATTCCCTTAAGGCTCACAATCTTATCTGTTATTTTCATATTAAAATACAGCTTCCCTATTCAACGGATAAAATATAGTAATAAATTGGCTGGCCTCCATAATTGAATTCCACATCGCAGTCTTCATATGTCGCTTCTACATAATCCGCAAATTCCTGCGCATCCTCTTCCTTCACATCCGCGCCATAATAAATACTAATCAGCTCAGAATCCTCATCCACCATCTCTTTTAGCAAATCTTTTGTGGCGGCAGCCAAATCCGTGGATACCGCTTTGATACCCTGGTCATCAATTCCCATAATATCACCGGCATTTATGCTTTTTCCATCAATGTTCGTATCACGGACTGCATAAGTAACCTGACCTGTCTTTACGCCACTCATTTCCTCTGTCATGGAAGCCAGATTTTCTTCACCTGATTTAGAGGCATCAAAGCCCACCAATGCCGCTACTCCCTGAGGTGCTGTCTTAGACGGAACAACGATAATCTCCTTATCCTCCGTTAGGGACTGTGCCTGGTTCGCAGCTAATATAATGTTTTTATTATTCGGTAAAATATAAATGGTATCTGCATTTACCTGTTCTATGGCATTTAACATATCCTCGGTACTCGGATTCATGGTCTGACCGCCTTCAATCAGATAATCTACTCCCAAATCCCTGAAAATATCATTCATTCCTTCACCCACAGAGACAGAAATAAAACCATATTCCTTGCGATGTGCCGGTTCCTCCTTCACTGCTTCTTTCAGCTCATTTTCTTTCTCTTCCGCCTGCAGTGCAGCCATCTTCTCGGCCTCCATAATGACCTTCTCTCTATGCTCCTCCCGCATATTATCCACCTTCATGCTGGTCAGGGAACCATAGGTAAGACCCCGTTCAAACGCAAGTCCCGGATGGTTTGTGTGCACATGAACCTTGACAATCTCATCATCGGACACCACAACTAAGGAATCCCCGATGGATTCCAGATAGGATTTAAATTCCTTTTCAATCTCTTTGTTATATTCCTTCTCAAGCATGATAATAAACTCGGTACAGTAACCGTACCTGATATGGGAGGTATCTATCTCCTTGCGGTCAATTCCAACAGAATTGGTAAGCTTCAGTCCGGATGCATCCGGAGCCGGTTTACTGTCAGAAGCGCCGTCATCAAAGCCATTTGAGAAATCATAGGTCACCTTACCTGTCAGCGCATCATAAGCGCCCTCCAATATGGTCATCAGACCCTCTCCGCCGGAATCCACAACCCCAGCCTCTTTTAACACCGGAAGCATCTCCGGCGTCTGGTTTAACACCTCCCTGCCATATTCCAGCACCTCCGTTGCAAAATCCAGCAGACTCTTGTCGGTGGTGCTCAATTCAGAAGCTTTATCCGCAAGCCCCTTTGCCACGGTAAGAATGGTTCCCTCCTTCGGCTTCATAACCGCTTTATATGCAGTTGCCACCGCCCGGTTAAATGCTTTGGCAATATCCTCAATCGTTACCTCTTCTTTTCCTTCTAATTCCTTACACAGACCACGGATTAACTGTGACAATATAACACCGGAATTCCCCCTTGCGCCACGCAGGGAGCCGGTAGACATCGCTTTTGTTACATTGGAAAAGGTTGGTTCCTTAATATTTGCCACTTCCTTGGCTGCTGCTGTAATTGTCAGCGTCATATTCGTTCCCGTATCACCGTCTGGTACCGGAAATACGTTTAATTCATTGATATAATCCTTTTTCTCTTCAATTCTCTTTGCACCCGCTAAAAAGCCGTACTGCAGACTCTTTGCATTTACACTCATTTTCTGATTCATAGCTCCTCCTAATCAATTACCCGTACACCTTCAACGAAGATGTTAATATTCGCAACCTGCATACCGGTAAATTCTTCTACCTTATAACGAACTGTTGACATCAGATTTTCTGCCACAGTGGAAATGCTGACACCGTATGCTACAATAATATGAAAATCAATGACAATATCATTGTTTTCTGATACCGTAACATTTACCCCCTTAGAAACACTGTCTCCACGAAGAAGCTTAACCAGTCCGTCCTTCATGTTAACAGTTGCCATTCCTACAATACCAAAACATTCAATTGCGGAAAGGCCTGCATATTGTGCGATTACTTCACTTTCGATGATTACATCGCCATTTCCTGTTGAAACTTCTATTTTCATACATGTCCCTCCATTTTCTCTACTTTACCTGTCCACCTGCCAGCCATAATCCTTTAATGGCGGCGATACAGATAGATTATACAACGAATCTTAAAAAAAAGAAACAACTTTTTAAAATTAATACTTGCATTCTCATAACACTTCTGTTAAAATTGACGTGTTGCAAACCGGTAGGTTAATATATTCAAGGAGGTGCAAGTCATGGCAAAGTGTTCAGTATGTGATAAAGGCGCTCATTTTGGAATCAAGGTGAGTCATTCTCATAGAAGATCTAACAAGATGTGGAAATCAAACATTAAGAAGGTTAAAGCTAACGTGAACGGTACACCTAAGAGAATTTATGTTTGTACTTCTTGCTTGAGATCCGGTAAAGTTGAGAGAGCTTAGGACAGCTTATAAGAAGAGAACCTGTATGGGTTCTCTTTTTTTATATTCCTTAAGCCAGACGGAGACCGGATAAATCAGCATCTGCAAAACAATACATATGCAATTACCAGTGATGCTACCACCACAAAGAAGTTCCAAAAGCCCTCCAACAGATAATCCACAATCATCCCAACACTAAACCAAAAGAAAGCAAAACCCCATACTCGTTTCATATATCCTCCATGTCCGTCATGACCTGCTATAAAACAGTATATTCCGATTCTGCTTCCTTTGTGACTATTTTATTTCTTTTTTATAAGTTTTTGAATAAACTGGGTTCAGCCTGTTACTCATCTGCTGATAAAATATCCGATACCGCAGACTCCACTTCCTCAGAGTTTTCCTCTACCGGTTTATTCTTCTGAAAACGGTCAATCAAATCCGGAACCATATCCAGTACCTTTGTAACCGTATCCTGATTCTTCACATTTACAAGGCGAATCTGTCCATCCTTGATAACCAGTACGGCACTGGCTGTCATCTTTCCACCAAGTCCTCCGGCTCCATTGTTCTTCTGTTCACTTGCAAATGCACCTGCAGCCACGCCAAAGCTGACATCCACCAAAGGTAATATAATTGTATCACCAATTGTAGTAGGCTCTCCTACTACGGTCTTTGTTGTCAGGAATTTATCCATTCCCTGAAATAAAGATGCCACTGTCGTATTAAAATCGTTTGCCATATTTTTTCCCTCCTATGCTTCTATTATAGTTTGCACTTTCCTTGTTACTTTTATAAGATTTTTATTAAATATAACCTTCAAAACCAGCTTCAGAATGGAATATAATCTGATTTTTCCATTCCCCTTCAGATTCCCTTCCAGACACGCCTTCTCAAAATCCGGTTCCACTGTGAGAAATCCGTCATATAGCGGCAATGCCATACTGATTATCCCCAGAACCTGTCCCGTATCTGCCGGATTGTCCAGACCGAAATGTACAAATCCTTCTAATTCATCCGGTTTTATAATCGCTAAAATTTCTTTCGCATAATCTATGATATCCTTCTTTGCCAGTTCAAACCGTTTGGAATGATATACCTTAAGCAAAGCATCCTTTTTGCTATTTATATTCTTTAGCTTATCCATTAATAGCCGCAGCTTCTCACAGATATCCCTGATTTTTTCACGGATTTTTAAAAGCAGCGGCTCCCGGTCAGTTTTTTTCTCCCTTTTCCTGCCGGTATTCCTCCGGCGGCTTTCCTCAAAGTCTGTCACAGCCGTCCCGGACTCCTTTTCAAAATACCGCCTGTCCTCTGTCTGCTCCACCCTGCTTTCTTCCTTCTGTTCCTTAAGCTCCTTGGAAAAATCTTCTTCCTCATCATCAAAAGCAAAAAATTTTCTTCCCAGCCATGATATCTTTTTATCCGTATTGGTCATTACCACCTGTCCAAACAGCTTTATTACATATTTTACCTCCTGGTTTTCACAAAAGACAGCTGCATTTAACATAACCGGTCTCCATTTTACGGATGCCTCCGCCTGAAGCACGGAATAAAAGCTGCCTGCAAACCGGTAACGAATTGGCACAAATAGCAACATTCCTAATATGAAAATCAATAATCCAAGGATGACCAGCAAAACAATCCCTGTTACCTTTAACACTGTCAAAATCATGTATTCTCCTTGAAAAATGCATCTATCCGGATATTTTCCTCCTGAAAGCCAGCATCTGTTATAATCTGTTCAACCAATTGAAAAGCCTCCTCGCGGCTCTTTGCAATTCCAACAACAATGAGCTCCCTCTTCATCTGCTGATAAAAGGTCTGTAACAACTCCGGATACCAGTATACCTCTAAAATTCCCTGGCTGCCAATGGGCAGCGTAACCAGAAACAGGTTAAGCCTTAAAGAACCTTTTCTCATCTTCCTTTTAATAGAGGCAAGTTCCCGGGCGGATATCTTATGCTTATATAATTTTTCATGAAACCGGATATCCATATTATCACCTGCGCATTCTGACTATTCTTCCTCCATCATATCTTCCAGTATTCTGGCACATGCCATCAGCTCACTGGAATTACCACAATGATTCAGACTATATTCAATATAATCCTTAATTTCCTGCTGGGAATTAAATAATACCGGCATGCTTGAAAACATGGAAGCCATAACTGCCCGGTTTACTTCCTTTCCATGATGCTCAAAAAATTCTGTCAAATCCTTTACCAGTTCATCCCGCTTTGCAGTAATATACTCCGAACCGGCTGCCTCCTCCTCTTCGTCCTTCTCCTCTAAATCAATAAACAAACTGCTAGACAACAGCTTTGAAATCAGCGTAAGGCTGGTAAATATCTTATCAGACATAATCCAGGAAATTGTGTCACTATGCTCTGATACAACCTCCGGCAAAATACTCTCAAATTGCATGATATCCTCGCCTAATATTTCCTGGACACCCTCTATTTCCATAAATCCATCATCCACAAACTCCGGAATATCACTGTTGGCTACAAAGGCATCATGGAGACCTCTCAGCATCTGAATACAGGTCTCTGTCTCTTTCTCCTCATTCTTCTCGTATGGCAATGCAAGCAGCGCCGCATATAAATCATTTACAATATCCATGGCCAGTAAATAATTGCTCACCAGCTCCGTCAAATGTGCCGTAGTAAGCGAGAACTGCTCCATCAGTACCTGGTAAGCTTCAAGATTTATGTTCTTAATATCCATCTCTTCTAATGCTGTAATTACCTCTGCAATTTCCGGATAATCCTTTCCATACCCCTCTGGTAAATCCAGCAGCACTGTAGACCTCAACATTTTAACAAAATCGTCTACAGCAGATTTATCGGAGCCATTATAAATATTAAGAGTATCTGTGAGATAATCGAAAAAGCGTCCTTTTGTCATGCGGATTGGAAGCTGTCCGGTTACCATCTGTATCTTACTATTAATAACCATCTTATCATTATCCTCAAACAGATAAGCAAATACTCTGGCAGCCAGCTCGCTTTCCTCCACAGGAACCACTTCCCCTGTTATCCCATATTCAATCCGGTTTAACACATATTCATAAAGCTGTAATGCATCTGTATAAGCCGTCAGAACCGTCATTTTTTGTTTCAGTGTTTCCCGCAATGCGTTCATTTCTTCTATGGCTGCTGTATAATCCTCTTTTAACTCATCGGAGAGAATCGTCTGGAATAACAATGTATGTATCCGGTTCATCACATCGGAAAGACACTGTTCTGCGGACACATTTGCAGTGTCATCCTCCACCTCTTTCATGGTGTAATAATTAAGTACAAGGTGAATCAGACTATACTCATATGCCGCATTGATATAAGCGCCCGCATAAGCCGGAAGCTTCATTTCCAAATCTTTATGCTGCATGATATCTCTGATATTTTTTTTATCCTCTTTTTTCATAATCACATATTCTCCTGCTATTTCTTATGCTGATGTGTAAACAAATGATTGCTGCAATACTCATAATTTCCCTTACAGCGTGAACAGTAACGAAATTCCAGATTCGGATTATCCTCTTCTGTCTGTCCGCAGACAGCACATTTATGTCTGGTAAGAATCTGTGTCTGGCGGACTTCTTTTTTGTATGCCCGTTTTCGTTTTTTATGTGCCGGTGTCATCCTTGTCCTGCCCTTCATCAGGAAGTAGAACAGAATAAAGTTCAGTACCGACATAATAACCGTTACCATTCCTGCATAATCCCCCATTATTCCATATGAAAGTACAGCAAGAATTAAATAGGCAATATCCAGATATCCCAGCCATTTGACCTTGATTGGGATAATAAAGTATAACAGCACCTGCATATCCGGAAACATAAAGGCATAAGCCAAAAACATACTCATACATAAATAATATGTAGATGTACCTGAATATTCCGCAAAAAATGCTGCTGCCTCTGCTTGTCCTGCCAGTCTCATAACCAGATAGGTACCCACAACACCGATATCTGTAAAAAGAATTCCGGAAAGAATATATAAGGTATACCGGAAATCCCCCCATGCATTTTCCAGAGACCGTCCAACGGAATAATAAAACATCAGCGTAATAATAATCAGCAGGCTTGCCCCACCAGGCGGCATAATAACCCAGGTAAGCAGACGGTATATCTGTCCCTGCATAATCTTTGCCGGATTTAAGTTGATAAGGTATAATGCGTCCGGCTGTAAAATCTCAATAATATAGCCTACAACAAATCCAACAATTAAAATCACTGTCAAATTAGGAATTGCAAACTTTCCATATTTCCGCTCCAGTTTTGTAAAAAAATCCATAATTCATCATCCTTATTTTATAATATATTTATCTTAATTGTACTGGATTTCACCAGAGGACTCCCTCTGGTGAAATCCGGTACTTAAGCTTCCGTTTCCTGTTCAAAATCCGGAGTTTCGTTTCTCGGCTGTCTGACAGGCATTCTTAAGATAAGTCCCTCTGGAAGTTCCAGCTCCAGCAATGCCGGATTCCATTTGGAAAGGGTATCAAAACCGACCCCAAAGGCATTTAACACCTGGGATAATGTATCACCTTCATTAACCACATATGTCTTCTCCGGTCTTGCCGGCATAGTGGGAATACAGATTTCATCCCCTATCTGCAAATTATATACATTTACATAAGGATTTAAACGCATAAGGTCAAATAACTTTACATCATACTTTCTGGCAAGCTTGTATAATGTATCCCCTGCCTCTATCACATGTACATATCCCCTGCAAACCGGGCGTCTTCCTCTGTCTTCATTCGAGGTA
>JAXVOW010000106.1:0-1309 GCA_037301995.1 bacterium
CCTCATAGTCCGGTGTAAAGGCGCGCATCCGGATTGGCTGGATGCCCTGGGATTTCTGCATAATCTCCTCTACTTTTCCACTGACAATCAACTGCCCATGCTCCATAATTCCTATGCTGGTACACATTTCCGCAAGCTCCGGAAGAATATGGGAGCTGATAATAATTGTCTTTCCCATGGAGCCAAGATTCTTAAGCACCTCTTTCATTTCAAATCTGGCTCTTGGGTCCAGCCCGGAGTTTGGTTCATCCAATACCAGCAAATCCGGGTTATGGATTAACGCCCTTGCTACGCATAGCCGCTGTTTCATGCCTCTGGACAGGGTATCCACGAACTCCTCCTTCTTATCTGACAGATTCACAAGCTCCAAAAGACCCTCTGAAATCTCATCCACATCCTCTTTTTCCATACCATACATGGAGCCATAAAATTCCATATATTCCAGCACCTTCAGATTATCATATACGCCAAAGAAATCCGGTACATAACCAACCCTTCTCTTGATATCCTCCGGATTGGTAATCGCATTGATTCCATCCACCAATACAGTACCGCTGCTTGCTTTTAAAAGACCACACACAATCCGCATGGTAGTAGTCTTGCCCGCACCATTGGGGCCTACAAATCCAAAAATTTCTCCCTTTCCGATATGGAGATTTAAATTATTTAATGCAAGGAATTTTCCATATTTTTTCGTTAAATTCTGTATTTCTAACATCTACTTATCCCCCCTTGCAGCAATTCTAGGCATATAATATGTTCCTTGGCTGTCCACCGGTTCATATTTTAACATTATGATGTTACCTACCATATATTTTTGCAGCTCCGCCCCTGACAGTGTACTGCCATTTTCAAACAACAGGTCATACACTCCTGTTTCGTTGTTATATGCATAGACACTGGCATATCCGTTAGCTCCATAGGTGGAAGAATCTACCGCCTCCACCTTATCATAAGACAGATTTTCCAGAGTTGTAATTCCCGGATACCCCTCAAAAGAATATGTGACCGTCACTTCTCCATTATAGAGCATACCATCCGCCGGGTCATAATCCCCCTGGGAAGCAATCTCCATCTGTTTCAGGTTTGGATAATAAACCCCCTCCACATCCTCATATTCTGCATGGTATGTCTGAAAAACCACTGCATTTCCTGTCTGCTTGACCTCCTCGTCTCCCACAATATCCGGCTGGTAGGAGCTGATTTTTCCCCACACATAACCCTGATTATACGCTTCCTTGTCAATAAAGCTGTTCTCCATTGTGGTATCAATCTGATACTCTGTATAAAGCTCCCGGTCTGAATATAA
>JAXVOW010000107.1:0-9880 GCA_037301995.1 bacterium
TCTGTTCTGACCGCCAGTCTTCTTGGAACCGTAAAACAGTGCTGCCAGTTTTCAGCTTCCACTTCCCGGTTAAAATATTCTGCATCCGGCAATCCTGCCCATCCAATCAGAATACGCCTGCCCTTAGCATCCAAAAAGGTCTGGGGTGCATAAAAATCAAACCCCATATCCCATTCATAAAACCTGCTCTCGTCAAACACCACATCCTCGGTTACCGGATTATAATCTGACACAAAATAACCAGACTGGTATATATTCTGATACATAAACTCCCTTTTTTCAAGACCCTGGGGTGAAAAAGACAGGATATATTTATCATCCAGACAAAACAAATCCGGACACTCCCACATATATGCAAAATGCTCCCTGGCTGTCAGCTCCTTAAACAGAGACCAATTTAACAAATCCTCAGAGGTATAGAGAAGGATTCTTCCCTCATCCTCTCTGGTTCTTCCCCCAAGCACCATGTAATACATTCCATTTTCCTGCCACACCTTAGGGTCTCTGATATGGCAGCTGTAATGCTCCGGATAATCATCGGTATTGATTACCACCTGTTTGGGACTAAAATGCATTCCGTCCCCGCTCTCTACCAGAACCGTATCCGCCCTTCTGCCGGAAGTAGTAAAATCATGTTCCCCGGATAATTTTGCATTCCCAGTATAAAAAATATGCATTCCGTTATCATCCACATATGTACTTCCCGAATAAACACCGTCCTTATCAAAGGACTCATCTGGAACAAACGGGGCACCTGCGTATGTTATATGGCAGAAATCCTTCGTCATATAATGTCCCCACACCTTCATTCCTCCCCTTGCATCCAATGGAGAGTACTGAAAAAACAAATGATAGGTATCTCCAAGCTGACATAATCCGTTGGGATCGTTGAGCCAGCCCGTTGGCGGCATAATGTGAAACCCTAATCTGTAACGGCAGTTCTCGCCAGATACTGCCGCACTTTCCGCCTTCTTAATCAAATCCTGAATTCTTTCATACTCCTGATTCATATCGCAACCTCCAGTCCGTTTCCCAATCTACAGGCATCTATCCTGCACAATATCATCTCTATTTTGCAGACCGTCTTTTAATCATTCTCAAAAACGGATTCCCCGTGCCGGAAACTGTCTGTTTTTCTTCTTCCCTGTCTTCCCCTGCAATACCTGTAGCTGAAATAAACTCATCATAAACCCTGTTTACCTCACCTGCGCCAAAAATAATCTGCAGCTGTCCCCCAGCCACAAATACCCCTTTCACTCCCTCAATATGCTCCAAAGCGTCCTTATCACACTTTTCATTATCATCAATAACAAAGCGCAGTCTGGTTGCACAGTGGGTTACTGATATAATATTACCACTTCCGCCAATCGCATCCAATACCTTCAACGCTGATTTCTTATAATCCATACCCACTCCTCCTTCACAATATATATAATTATCCCCATTTATTTATAGAATCATAATTTTAAAAAAATAATAAGAACAGAAAAGACCCTCCCCATTGCCGGAAAAGGTCTTTATTCTTATCATTGTTAAGCTTCGATGATTTCTTTTTTGTTATAGCTTCCGCACTTCTTACACACTCTGTGAGGAACCATTAACTCTCCACACTTAGAACACTTTACTAAGGTTGGAGCGGTCATCTTCCAATTTGCTCTTCTCTTATCTCTTCTACCTTTTGAAGATTTATTCTTTGGACAGATAGACATTATTCACACCTCCTTAAATTGATTGAAGATATCACTAAAAACTGCCATCCTTGGATTCGGAACCGTCTGGTCACAATCGCATGTGCTCTTATTCAGATTGGTTCCACACACCTTACAAATTCCCTTACAATCTTCTTTACAAAGAACATTCATGGGAAGCTTGGTATATAACTCATCCAAAACGAGCATGTCTACATCCAGAGTACAGTCTTCAATATAACTTATTTCATCTGCTTCTGAAAGCTCATCATCCGTATAAGCCTCTTTTTTTGCCATATTGATTGTCCGTTCAATATGTAAGTCATATTCACAAACAACTTTTTCAAGGCATCTGCTGCAGACCCGTTCTACAGTTACCGATATATCAAACTTTACAGCTACCGTATCCTTCTCAGGATGTCTAAGCTCCATGTCGAAGGGCTCGCTGCCCCAAATCTTTAACGGCTCTCCCTGAAAGGTTTCCTGTAACTCTTCCATCCGGGTATTCACTGTTTTTTCCTGGCCAACTACAGATAAAATATCATATAAGTTTATTCTCATAGATTTATCTCCTAAACTCACACGTTGGTTATTATACATAGTTTGCATATCTTTGTCAATCTTTTTTTACGATTCTTATTGCACAAAAAACTACATATATTATGCCGCTACGAAACCAGCGCCACGGTCTCTCTTGCAATGGCAAGCTCCTCATTCGTAGGGATGACATACACCTCTGTCCGGGAGCCTTCTGCAGAGATTCTGATTTCCTCTCCTCTGGCTGCATTTGCCTGTTCATCCAGAACCACTCCCAGATATCCCAGATACTCACATATCGCCTTGCGCATCTTTGAATTATTTTCACCGATTCCTGCTGTAAACGCAATGGCATCCACACCATTCATGGCCGCAGCATAGGAACCAATGTACTGTGCTGCACGATATGCAAACATATCCAGTGCAATGGATGCCCGCTCATTGCCCTCCATGCTGGCACTGTCCAAATCCCGGAAGTCACTGGACACACCGGAAATGCCTTCCACACCAGACTTTTTATTCAGAATATCAATCGCTTCATCCAAAGAACAGCCAAGCTTTCCTGCCAGATAGTGGATAACTGCCGGGTCGATGCTGCCACTTCTGGTTCCCATAATCAAGCCATCCAGAGGTGTAAATCCCATACTGGTATCAAAGGATTTGCCATCCTTGACTGCGGTGATAGAGGAACCGTTTCCTAAATGACAGATAATAACCTTAGATTCCTGGCTCTCCTTTCCGATAATTGAAAGCAGCCTTTTTGAGACAAAGCTGTGGGAGGTTCCATGAAACCCATATTTCCGAATCTTATAATCTGTATAATATTCATATGGCAGACCGTATAAATATGCCTTCGGCGGCATGGTCTGATGAAATGCCGTATCAAACACAGCAACCATCGGTACATCCGGCATCAATGCCTTACATGCGGAAATGCCAATCAGATTCGCCGGATTATGGAGAGGTGCCAAATCATTGCATTCCTCAATTGCCTGTATAACTTCACCGGTTATAACAACAGAGCCCGCAAATTTTTCACCACCGTGGACAACGCGATGTCCCACTGCATCAATAGCGGATAAATCCTTAATAACACCACTCACAGGGTCTGTCAATGCCTCCAGCACATAAGAAACGGCACTCTTATGCTCCGGCATCGCTGTTTCCTTCACAAGATCTTCCTTACCCGGAACCTTATGGGTCAGTCTCCCATCAATTCCAATTCTCTCACATAGACCCTTTGCAATCACCTCTTCCGTATCAGAATCAATCAGCTGATACTTCAAGGATGAGCTGCCGCAATTTACAACAAATACATTCATTTTCTATCCTCCATACTGCTTTATAATTATCATACATTTGTAAGCTCTATTCTCTGTGAATGCTTCCGTCATCCACATTAATCTGATGTCTTCCGTGCTCCTTGGCATAATACATACACCAGTCTGCCCGCTTCAACAAATCCTCCGGGTCAGCACATACTTCCGGATAAGCGGTTAAGCCCACACTGACACTCATATGAATTTCATACTCATTATACTGCACCACCTGCCGGCAAAGCTCCTCAAACAGTTCTTCTATAACCGGCTGTGCAATCTCTAACTTCTTTCCCGGTAGAACTACTACAAACTCTTCCCCACCATACCGGCAGATAAAACCATCATACTGCTCGATATATGCCTCCGTCACCAACGCAATCCGCTTTATAACCTCATCACCTGCAAGATGCCCATAGGTATCATTTACGTTCTTAAATTTATCTATATCAAACAATGCAACACTCATGCACCCGTCTTCCGCCTGCATTTGTGCCACCGTTTCTTTAAACAGCTGGGTAAAGTAAATACGGTTATTGATTCCTGTCAGTCCGTCCTTTCTCGCCATCTGCTGCATCTCATTATAAATTTTTGCATTACTGATTGCAATATCATACTGGGCAATAATCGCATCATAGAATGACATGTTATCAGCAAATAGATTCTCCCTGCTGTCACCAATCATAAACAGTCCATAGGTGTCATTATCCAGTCCTAAAACCTTAATATATACAGAATTGATATTTACCTCCTTCAAAAAAGGAAAGATTTCTTTGATATTCTCGTGAAATACAGCCTCCTTTTCCTCCCTTGCTGTCATATCAACGTACAATCCAGCTATATTTTCCCGGATTTTACTCTGTAATAGTCCGATGTCTGTCCGGATAACATAATTTGCATGCTTATTTAAATATACATTTTCCCTGATATAAACTGCGCAAAAGCCTAACTTCTTAACCTGCATAATGGCATCCGTAATCTGGTTCGATATCTTGGATACATCAAATGACATTGCAATATAATGTAAAATTTCTGCCTGGGCAACCATCTCCTGGTTCGCCATCTTAATCTGTCTGTTGGCATTCTGCAAATCAATCTTTTGGAGCGTCAGCTCATCATTGGTATTTTTAAGCTTTTCCTGCATCTGAAGAATATTTTCATTCTGTTCTGCAATACTGTCCAATTCATGACGCTGGTTAAATATCATACTGTCTATATTATCCATATAATTCACAAATGCCAACGCTTCAAAAAACAACACCAGAAACAGAATTACGATATCAAATAGCAGAAACAGCCATTGGTTATTTGTGGAAACAGAAATCTTGCAAATAAGAATTACTAAAATTGGGATTCCTACAGAAATCATATATGTTATCAGATTTTCCTTATCCATAACTCCCATTGTAAGGAAAAAATCTATTAAAAACATAATAACCAGCGCAATCACAGAGATATCAGAATACCCATTGCCCTGAATAAAGCACAGCATTCCGGAAGCCAGGACACACTGCATATACCGGGTGCAACGTGAAATAACAATTTTGTCAAAATAATTGAAATGATAAAATACCTCTTCCAAAACCGCACACAACACCAAAAACACCAGAATATATATAGTATTCTCGGATTGAATACTCTTGTCCAGAATCTGTAACAATACTCTTGACAAAAAGAAAATTATATATACCAGCCGGTGCATCAATATTCCTTTTTTTTGTAGTTCAATAAGCGATTTGGTATCCATTCATTATTCCTTCCAATATAATTCAACCACAGCCCCATTATGAAGCGGACTGAAATGCTCTGCAGGCTGTCCGTCAATTTTCTGTACAAGTGTGGTTCCCTTTATTGTCCTTAAATCAAAATCATATTTATCAAAAATATCTACAAATACATAACCGGACTTACCTGTTAACGTGACTGGTTCCCCATTTACCACCACATTCATCTGGATGGCTTCCTCATTCTTTTCCCTCTCTTCAATCCATTGATTGACTAAATCATTTTTGGCAGGACCGTTAACAGCCTGTTTCTCTTCTGCAACCGTTTTTTCTTCTATGACAGTTGCCTCTTCC
Source organism: bacterium (assembly GCA_037301995.1). GTDB lineage: Bacteria > Bacillota > Clostridia > Lachnospirales > Lachnospiraceae > CAG-590. Next base: position 5,620 of record JAXVOW010000107.1, read on the forward strand.
TCTGTCACAAAACGCTCTGTTTTGTATATATCTTCCTTGTCAATCCACGCCACATTAAAATTTTCATATATCTTGGTATCCGCACCGGCTCTTGCGCCATTCACAAATACCTCATGGGGTGTCTCAATGTCCATAAACTGCATCAGCTGGCTGAGTGTATAATAATTGAGTACTTCTATCTTATCCCCATCATTAATATGATAAAATTCCGATTCCAGATGTCCATTGACACTGGCATATCTCGGACAATTTACCACAACCTCATTAACAACAAAGGATATGGTGGAGGTAACATCTGTTACTTCGTTCAAAACAGCCGCTGCGTCCTCTCCCTTTGTAGATTCCACTATCTTAATCTGGTCGCCTGCTTTAACCGCATGATTCATACCAGTCTCTTTGCCATTTAACAAAATGGTAGCCGCCTCACCAGCGCTGCCCCGGATAAACTTCTTCTTTCCATTCAATGTATAATTCAAATCTGCCCCGCGTTTTGGGAATATAGAATCATTTGACAGACCGTATGCCAGTGCGGCATCAAACACAGTCAGCTTGTCATTATCATATAATTTAATCCGTTCATCATTTACCAACAAATAGACAAACCGATTCTTCTGGTCGTAAAAATTCAGACAGATACCGATTGGTGTCACCAGCAGCGGATCCTTTTTCACACCCTCGACAAAAATATTGACGAAGCCCAGCACTTCCTCACCCCGGAGAGCCACCCGTTCCGGAGGTAAATCCAGATGCCCGGCAAGCTTTTGGGTAAATCCCGGAAGCTTGCCGCCGCCCCCTACCACAAAGGCAGCAGATACCGGCTTATCCCCGTTCAGCTCCACAATTTTTGCCGCAATCTGACCGGTAATGTCATCAATAATAGTATCTAATTTATCATATACCTCCTGGGGAGTAATCTTATGGCTGATTCCCATAATATCCTTGTAGGTAAGACTCTTTCTCCTTGGACCCATCATCTTAATCTTCTCTGCTGTAGCAAAATCTACCAGATACTCCTTAACCAGTGCTTCGCTGAGCTCATCTCCCGCTTTTGGAAGCATTCCATAACCAATAATACTTCCATCTCTGGTTACACAAATATCCGATGTGCCTGCTCCTACGTCAACCAGTGCAATATTCAGCAGCCGGTAATTTTCAGGGATGGCAACCTGAATTGCCGCAATCGGCTCCAGGGTCATATTTGATATTTCCAGATTTGCCTGGGAAACTGCAGCATACAAGCCATCAACCACTTCCTCTGGCAGAAATGTTGCCAGAACATCTGCAGCTATATTATGCGCCTTATGTCCCTCTAAATTCCCAATTTCAAAATCATTCAGGTAATACTTGATTACCGTATATCCCACACAGAAAAATTTCACATCTGAATCATTTTCCTGCAACATCTGCTCATGTGCCTTTTCAACCCCTAACATCTCCAGAGAATGAATATATTCCTGATTCACAACTGTGGTATCCGGAAATTCATAATATCCTCTGCCAACCGCAGTCTTTAACACACGTCCGGCTGCAGCAATACAGACCTCATTCAGTTTTCTTCCCGACAGCTGCTGCTCCAGATTCTCCTTGACATAAAGAATCTCTTCTCCCACCTTGTTAATATCATGAATCTGTCCATCCAGCATGGCTCTGGTATCATGAAATTTAACACATTGCGCCACAATATTAAATTGGTTCCCCTCTTTATATCCTACTGTACCAACAATACTTCTGGTCCCGATATCAAGTCCAAATACAAGTGGTTCCGGATATTTTGTCACTGCTGTCATATAACTCTCCATTAATCATCTGATAAAGGCCCTGCATGTCCTCCACAAGCTATTTAAAAACCACATACAGGTATATTTTACCACATTATCTTGTTTAAGACAATAATTCCTTTACTATATTTATGGTATATTCAAAACCTCTTCCATTATCAACCACATAATCACAATTCATGCGATAATAATCATCGGAAGATTGATTTCCAATTACGTGCTCCCATTTCTCCCTGCTGCCGCCCCGTCCGGCAATCAGTCTTCTAATCCGTTCTTCCCTCTCTGTATAAATATACCACAATTCATCACAGATTGTCTTATAACCGTCTTCAATTAAAAGTGCCGCCTCAATCACATAATATTGAGCGTTTCCTTCTTTTTTCTTTGCTTCAATGTCCTGTAAAATATGCTGCTTCACCGCCGGATGAATGACTGCATTCAGCTTCCTTAATGCCTCTGCATCCCTGAAAACAATTGCTCCAAGCCTGTTCCTGTCAATTGTACCGTCTGTGCTTAAAATATCTGTACCAAAAATATCTGTAATCTGATAATACGCCGCTTCTCCTGGCAGCATCAATTCATGGGCCAGCCTGTCAGCCTCCACAATATAAGCATTATATTCCTGTTTTAAAAGATTTAGAACCGTACTTTTACCGGTTCCAATCCCACCGGTAATTCCAATAATTTTCATGTCTCTCTTCCTTTGTAGCCCTTTTATTTTGCCTCATACCAGTTTTTCCCGGAACTCACCCCGACTAAAAGCGGCACAGAAAGCTCCGCCGCATGCATCATTTCCTCTGTCAGAATCTGCTTTACCAGCTCTTCCTCATCCCTGTGGGTTTCTATCAGAAGCTCGTCATGAATCTGAAGAATCAGCGAAGATTTGCAATGCTCCCGTTTTAAGCGCTCATATACACGAATCATGGCTATTTTGATAATATCCGCTGCGGTTCCCTGAATCGGTGAATTCATGGCAATACGTTCGCCAAAACTGCGCTGCATAAAATTAGAGGACGACAATTCCGGAATCTGCCGGATTCTTCCAAACATAGTCCGGGTTAAACCTGTCTTTTTGGCATTCTCCACTGTTTCATCAAGAAAATGCTTTACTCCGGGATAGGTGGCAAAATAGCTGTCAATATACGCAGAGGCTTCCTTTCTTGAAATCTCTAAATCCTCCGACAGCCCAAACGCACTGATTCCATATACAATTCCAAAATTCACTGCTTTTGCATTTCTACGCATCAAATCATCCACCTGGTCAATGGGTACGCCAAAAACCTGGGATGCCGTCAGCGCATGAATGTCCTGGTTTTCATGATAGGCTGCAATCAATTTCTCATCCCCCGAAAAATGCGCCAGCACCCGCAATTCAATTTGGGAGTAATCTGCATCCACAAAAATATAGTTCTCCCTCGGAATAAATACCTTCCGGATGCTTCTTCCAAGCTCCGTACGCATGGGAATATTCTGGAGATTTGGTTCTGTGGAGCTGATTCTCCCTGTGGCAGTAATGGTTTGATTAAATGTACCATGGATTCTGCCATCTTCCCTTATAAACACAGACAATCCGTCTGCATAGGTAGATTTCAGCTTTGCCACCTGCCTGTACTCCAACACATCCCTTACAATCGGGTAATCATTTTTTAATTTATTCAGCACGTCTACATTGGTAGAATATCCTGTTTTTGTCTTTTTGGCTCCCGGTAATTTAAGGGTTTCAAATAATACCTCTCCCAGCTGCTTTGGAGAATTAATATTAAAATGTGTTCCGGCTTCCTGATAAATTGCCTCCTCCAGGGCTGCAATTTTCTCTCCCAGCATCTCTCCATATTCTTTCAAGGCATTTCCGTCCACACGGATTCCCTCTTTTTCCATATGTTCTAACACATATACGGTAGGGAGCTCAATTTCTGTGTATAACTGATACATCGCCATTTCATTTAACTGGTTATGGAGCTTATCCCATGCAAGATATGGGATGCTCGTTTCATAGGAGAGATACGCCTCAACCTTCTCATCCTGGAGCATAAATGCATTCAGCTTCATTTTATCCAATAGCTCTTTCCTGGACGGCACAGTCAGGTTTAGATAATCCCTTGCAATATCATCATAGGCATAGGTATCCTTTATAGGGTTTAACAGATAAGCAGCTACGGAAGTATCCTCTACCCTGCCCTCAGACTCCAATGGCAGTACTTTAAGCAATATCTTTAAATCATTGGTAATAATCTTCATTTCCGGATGCTCCCTGTAAACCGACATAAACCTGTCTGCAATCAGCTCTTCCGTTATAAACATGGAGCAGACGATAAAATCTGTATGGTTGCCATCTTTTGTAATTCCTATGCCCAGAAGCGCCCTGTCTTCAAATAATCCAAACAGTCCAATGCGTTCCACCTCGCCAAACCCGGAAAAATAATTCTCCATGTCACCCAAATCGGAAATAATATTGGTGTCAAACTGAATCTGCATTACCTCCT
>JAXVOW010000108.1:0-5952 GCA_037301995.1 bacterium
TTGTGGCACATTTTAACCAGGATTTTGAATCCATTGTTTCAGCCAGTGTGGAGGAGCTTACGGCAATTGACGGAATCGGAGAAGTACTTGCCGGTACATTTCATGAATTTTTCCGGAATGAGGAGCAGATGCAGATTGTCAGAAAACTGCTGGAAGAGATTGTTTTTGAAAAGGAAGGGGCTTCCGGCAGCCGGACACTGGAGGGAAAAACCTTTGTGATAACAGGTAGTGTGGAGCAGTTCGCAAACCGGAACGAATTAAAGGATTATATTGAGAAATCAGGCGGCAGGGTAACCGGCTCGGTTTCAAAAAATACGGACTATCTGATTAATAACGATACAACGTCAGGGTCCTCCAAAAATAAAAAGGCGAAGGAGCTGGGAATCCCGATTCTTTCAGAGCAGGATTTTTTGAAGCTTGCGGAGGGTTAACCTTCTAAATAATGCAGTATAAGGAAAAGAGGAATAGCAATGCCAATCAGAATAGACAATGATTTACCAGTGAAGAAAATCTTAGAAGAAGAGAATATATTTGTGATGGATGCAGACCGGGCTATGAGCCAGGATATCCGCCCTCTGGAGGTGGTAATCCTTAATCTGATGCCCCTTAAGGAGGATACAGAGCTCCAGCTTCTTAGAAGTCTTGCAAATACGCCGTTACAGGTTAATATCTCCTTTATCCGCACCGGCACCTATGAGCCTAAAAATGTGGCGAGAAAGCATCTGGAGCGGTTTTACACCACCTTTGAGGAAATTAAGCACCGCAGGTTTGACGGCATGATTATCACCGGAGCGCCGGTGGAGAAAATGGATTTTGAAGAGGTGGAGTACTGGAAGGAGCTCACGGAGATAATGGACTGGTCTGAAAAAAATGTGACTTCTACCCTTCATATCTGCTGGGGCGCACAGGCGGGGCTTTACTACCGTTACGGTGTGAGGAAGTATGATTTGCCAAAGAAATTTTCAGGTATTTATAAGCATTACACCTTCCATAAGAAAACACCTCTGGTGCGGGGGTTTGACGATTCCTTTCTGGTTCCCCAGTCACGGTATACCGGCGTCAGCAGGGAGGATATCGTAGCCAATGATAAGCTGGAAATCGTATCAGAAAGTGATGTGACGGGACCATACCTGATTATTGCAGAGGGCGGAAAAAATATTTTTGTCACGGGACATCCGGAATATGATACGATGACATTGGACCAGGAATACAAACGGGATTTGGAAAGAGGAATCAACCCGGACATCCCGGTGAATTATTATCCCGACGACAATCCGGAGCTTAAGCCAATCAAATCCTGGAGATGCCATGCAAATACATTATATTTTAACTGGCTCAACTACTACGTGTACCAGGTAACACCATATGTGCTGTAGAAATGTATTGGACTGTGGGCAGCAGGGAAAACCTTCAAAAACAGGAAGCAAAACAGAAAGAGAGGAAAAAATATGCAGTTAGAAACATTACAAAAAGACATGGTAGCAGCTATGAAGGCGAGAGACAAATCCAGAAAGGATTCTATTTCATCTTTGATTTCAGCGGTTAAAAAGGTGGCAATTGATGAGGGCTGCCGGGATGATATTAAAGAAGAACTGGTGGACCGTGTAATACTGAAGGAGCTTAAAACTGCCAGGGAACAGCTTGACAGCTGCCCAAAGGACAGAACGGATTTACTGGAGGAATACCAGGCAAGATATGATGTGATTAAGGAATATGCCCCGGCCATGATGAGTGCTGAGGAGGTAAAGGCCCTGATTTTAGAACAGTTTGCTGATATTGTGGAATCCGGAAACAAGGGCATGATTATGAAGAATGTTATGCCAGTGTTAAAGGGAAAGGCAGACGGCAGGGTAATCAATGAGGTTGTCGGGGAGCTTTGTAAATAGCAATTAAAAATGGCAGGAAACCGATAATTCCGTAGAGTGCAATCACTCCGATAAGCAGGATAACGGCAGGCAGGGTTTCTGCCAGAAGGACGGATGTCTTCTGGTATACCCAGAAAGCGAGAACACCGAGGATGGTGAAAACGCAGCCTGGCAGGAATACACTCTCTAAGAAATGGAGCCGGAAGGAAATTACTTTTTCCAGCTTGTGAAGGCAGGTTATGGTGAGAAACAGGTAACTGGTAAATAATCCGATTGTGTAACCGGTGATTCCGATTTCCGGAATCAGGAATTTAATAAATCCAATCCGTATTATTGTGGCAGCAAAGGTCAGAAGCAGGTTATGAGTGGCGAAGCCCAAACCATTTAGGATGCTTGCCAGAGTTGTTGCAAGATATATGAACGGACACAGGAAGGAAAGCTGGTATAGATATATACCGGCTTCTTTATTTTGGAAAAAAATCTGCCCGATGTCCGGGCCGAAAATATAGAAGGTAATGGTGGAGAACATACCAATCAGCAGGCAGAAATGCAGGCTTTTTTCACATAATTTTGACAGATAGCCCCGGTTCAGGGTGGAACTGGCGGAGGATACTGCCGGAAGCAGCATGGTTGACAGGGAGTTGGTAATGGTGGAGGGAAACATAATAAAGGGAAATGCCATTCCGGAGAAAACCCCGTAAGTGGAAAGGCTTTTTGCGGAATCCCCGTAAAAGAGAAGCAGAACGGTGGGTATCATGATTGCCTCAATGCTCTGCAGTATCGTAAGGGCTAAGCGGTTTGTGGTGAGAGGTACAGAGTCCTTGAAAAAAAGCCGGATAATCTGGCGTGGATAAATGGGTTTCCGGCTGGCAGGGAATTTATTTTTGTGTCTGTGTACCATGAGGGCCGCAATGGAATACAGGAAAGCAGTAATTTCTCCTATGACGATGCCCCATACGGCGAAGGAGGCGTCATACTGGTTCCGAATGCAGATGTAGGTTGCCAGCAGATACAGTCCAAAAACCTTTGCGGTCTGTTCTAAAAAATCCGATACACCGTGGACACTGGATTTTTCAAGACCGAGAAAGTAACCGTGGATAGAGCCCTTCATTGCCATGAAGGGAATCCCGAAGCATATGATTTTTAAACAGGTATTGCATTCCGGGGCATTTAAGATATGCATGCATAACCAGTCGGCGTTCCGGTACATAATAGTACTGACAATCAGACCGAGGACAAGGCTGACGCCAAAGCAGGCTTTAAAAAATGCTGCTGCAGTGTACATATCCCCTCTGCTTTTATAGGAAGAGACAAGCTTCGTAAGAGCCAGTTCATTTCCACAGGTTGTCAGGGCGAATGCTACCATATAGAGAGGGAAAATCAGCTGGTATATGCCCATTTCCTTCGCACCGATTAAACCGGAAAGGAATATTCTATTATAGAAGCCAATAATCCGGGTGGAAAAACCGGCAACGGTAAGAATCAGGGTACCTTTGATGACAAGATTTTTAGTGAATAATTGTTTTAAACGGGAAAAAAGGGATTTTATATTCATGTTTGAGCATTCCGTCTTGAATTTATTTGGTATGCTATATATATGAGGCAGAAATGGCAGATATTCGTACGTCGGATAATAATTGACGGGAGCAGAAGGGCTTTTCAGACCTTATTTTGTATTCATAGCGTCTACATACTTGACAGGATAAGGAAACACTGCTATATTATCAGTGTGATATCCGACTATTTTAGTGGGAATTGAGGTGATGCATATGAAATTATCCACAAAGGGAAGGTATGGCCTGCGCGCAATGATTGATTTGGCGGACTTTTCAGAAGAGGCGCCCCAGTCAATTGCAAATATTGCAGCCAGACAGTCCATTTCGGATAGTTATTTGGAACAACTGATGGCAAAGCTTAAGAAGGCTGGCTTGATTACCAGCATCCGTGGCGCCCAGGGCGGTTATGTGCTGGCGAAGGACAGCAGTGAAATAAGCGTGGGTGACATTTTAAGGGCGTTAGAGGGTGATTTATCACCGGTAAACTGTATCGGACTGAAGGGCGAGGATGGATGCTCCGGCAGTAGGAACTGTGTGACGAAAAATGTCTGGAAGCGGATTGATGACAGCATCCAGAATGCGGTGGATTCCATTTACCTGAAGGAGCTGGTTGAGGATAACCGGAGAATGCGAAGTGTATCAGATTGTTCTGGTGTGAATTGTGATATATAGAAAAGAGGAGTGAAAACATGGAAGAAAAACGTTTTATTTATTTAGACCATGCTGCTACAACGGCAGCGAGACCTGAGGTGGTAGAGGCAATGCTGCCGTACTTTACGGAAAATTTTGGAAATCCATCCAGTGTGTATACATTTTCACAGAAAAACAAAGCGGTGATTACACAGTGCCGTGATACCATTGCCAAAAGCTTAGGTGCCAAGAGCAATGAAATTTATTTTACAGCCGGCGGGTCAGAGTCTGACAACTGGGCACTGAAGTCCACCGCGGAAGCATATGCCTCCAAGGGCAGACACATAATCACAACAAAGATTGAACATCATGCAATCCTTCATACGGCACAGTATCTGGAAAGCAAGGGCTTTGAAGTGACCTACCTGGATGTGGACGAAAATGGTATTGTAAAGCTTGACCAGTTAAAGGCGGCAATCCGCCCGGATACCATTCTGATTTCTATTATGTTTGCCAACAATGAGATTGGAACAATTCAGCCGATTAAGGAAATCGGTGAAATTGCAAAGGAGAACGGTATTCTGTTCCATACAGATGCGGTGCAGGCTTATGGCCAGGTTCCTATTGACGTAGACGAGTATCATATTGATATGCTAAGTGCTTCCGGTCACAAGTTAAATGGACCGAAGGGAATTGGTTTTCTGTATATCCGTACCGGCTTAAAGCTCCGAAATTTTGTACATGGAGGCGGACAGGAGCGCTCCCGCCGTGCAGGTACGGAGAATGTAACCGGTATTGTGGGATTTGCCAAAGCGGTGGAAATTGCATTTGCAACCATGGAGGAAAGAACAAAAAAGGAAACCGAGATGAGAGATTATTTAATCGGGCGTTTGCTGGCGGAGGTGCCATATGCCAGATTAAACGGACACCGGACAAAGCGGCTGCCGAATAATGTTAACTTAAGCTTTCAGTTTGTGGAGGGTGAATCCATGCTGATTATGCTGGACATGAAGGGGATTTGTGCGTCTTCCGGTTCTGCCTGTACGTCTGGCTCACTGGATCCGTCCCATGTGCTGCTTGCCATTGGACTGCCCCATGAGATAGCCCACGGCTCTCTGAGAATGACCCTCGGTGAAGAAAATACCATGGAAGAAATGGATTATGTGGCAGACAACATAAAGGAAATTGTTGAAAAGCTCCGTTCCATGTCACCGCTCTACGAGGATTTTGTAAGGAATAAACAGTAAAAAGACAGATAGACAGGAGGAAGATAACATGTACAGCGAGAAAGTAATGGACCATTTTACCAATCCCAGAAATGTGGGAGAAATCGAAAATGCCAGCGGTGTGGGAACTGTGGGCAATGCAAAATGCGGAGATATCATGCGAATTTATTTTGATATTGATGAGAACCAGGTTATCCAGGATGTGAAATTTAAGACCTTTGGATGCGGTGCGGCAGTGGCAACCAGCTCCATGGCAACAGAGCTTGTAAAGGGTAAGACTATTTATGAAGCGTTGGAGGTTACAAACAAGGCGGTTATGGAAGCCCTTGACGGACTTCCACCGGTTAAGGTACACTGTTCTTTGCTGGCAGAAGAGGCAATTCATGCTGCTTTGTGGGACTACTGTGAGAAAAACGGAATTACCATTGAAGGGTTATCAAAACCAAAAAATGATATCAGTGAAGAGGAAGAAGAGGAAGAGTACTAAGGCTTCCCGGTAGCGCATGTGGCGGGATAATTTCTGTCAGGAACAAAACAGCTTCGGTTTGGAGGATACAACATGAAGAAGAAGGTTGCAGTTGGCATGTCGGGAGGGGTGGATTCCTCCGTGGCAGCCTATCTGTTAAAAGAACAGGGATTTGATGTGATTGGAGTTACCATGCAGATATGGCAGGA
>JAXVOW010000109.1:0-5782 GCA_037301995.1 bacterium
CTGTTTCCAGAAAGTTTTTTCTAATAATCGTGTCTACTTACTTGACTATAGTTCATTTGATATATCTTCTCATGTATCATCCAACCCTTATAGTATAGATTACCCATGCAATTACGAAACTCAAATAAGTACATTTCAATTTTATCACACAAATAATACTTATGCCACAAAGAAAAATCAATATTACGCAACGCTTCTTATACAAGAAACACAACTACAGGTCATATGCCGCCCCTGCGGGTTGCGCCTGTGCTATTTCCAGTTGCTTTTTACGATAATGATAGACTTTTTTCGACCAAAAAGGTATAATTATTATGTGTGCAATATTTTGCTTTTCCAGTCATATACATAGGAGAAGAAACAAGCTTTTTGCCACACTGCATTTCATTATATTCTAAAAAATGCATTTATAACTTACACAATTTAACTACAAAAAAAGGAGAATGTTATGGGATTAATCAAAGCTATTTCAGGTGCAATCAGAGGGGTTGCTGCTGACCAGTGGAAGGAGTATTTCTACTGTGATGCATTAGAAGCAGATGTATTGGTAACAAAGGGACAAAGAAGAAACAACAGTAAGTTCGGAACAAGTAATAAAGGAAATGACAATATTATCAGTAATGGTTCCGTCGTTGCCGTAAATGAAGGCCAGTGTATGATTATCGTAGACCAGGGTAAAGTTGTTGAGTTCTGTGCCGAGGCAGGAGAATTTTTATACGATACCTCATCAGAGCCAAGCCTGCTGTCCGGCGACTTAGGAGAAAACATCGGTAAGACTTTTTCACAAATCGGTAAACGTTTTACTTTTGGCGGCGATACCGGCAAAGACCAGAGAGTTTATTTCTTTAACACAAAGGAAATTATGGGCAACAAATACGGCACGGCTAATCCTGTCCCATTCCGCGTAGTTGACCAGAATATTGGCTTGGATGTAGACATTTCTGTTCGTTGTAATGGTGAATACTCTTACCAGATTTTTGACCCGATTCTTTTCTATACAAATGTCTGCGGAAATGTAGCAGATGAATTCACAAGAGACAAGATTGACAGCCAGTTAAAAACCGAATTAATGACGGCTTTACAGCCAGCATTCGCTGAGATTTCCGCTATGGGTATCCGTTACAGTGCAGTTCCTGCACATGCACCTGAGGTTGCTGATGCACTAAATAAAGTATTATCCGAGAAATGGGGCGAGTTAAGAGGTATTAAAATCGTTTCCTTCGGTGTTAATACGATTAAAGCTTCCGAAGAAGACGAGCAAATGATTAAAGACTTACAAAAGACCGCTGTTCTCCGGAATCCAAATATGGCAGCTGCCACCTTGGTAGGTGCACAGGCAGAGGCTATGAAGTCTGCTGCTGCTAACACCTCCACCGGACCTATGATGGCATTTGCTGGTATGAATATGGCAACCCAGGCGGGCGGTATGGATGCTAACGCATTATTTGCAATGGGTCAGCAGCAGAACAATACACCACCTGTCAATCCGACTCCAACCTCACCAAGCCCGGCTCCTGCAAGTCCTTCTGCAACATCAGCAGAAGCACCTGCCACAGCTTCTTCCGCTGCTTCCTGGACCTGTGCCTGTGGTGCTGTTAATACCGGAAAGTTCTGTATAGAATGCGGCACACCAAAGCCTGCTTCTCAGGCAGGATGGACCTGCTCCTGCGGTGCTGTAAATCAGGGCAAATTCTGTCCGGAATGTGGTGCCAAGAAGCCTGCGGACGCACCTTTATATCGTTGTGACAAGTGCGGCTGGCAGCCGGAAGATCCACACAATCCGCCAAAATTCTGTCCGGAGTGTGGAGACGTTTTTGATGAGAATGATGTTCAGTAGTGAATATGTCCTGTAAATGAGATGAGAAACCCGTTGTACGGGTTTCTCTCGTTTACAGGCAATGCCAAAATTTCAATTTAACGAGGAAAAATATGAAATTGGATTTACTGCTATGATTTTGTGTTAGGAGGAATATGATTTTGATAAAGAAGGCACAGAAAGAAGATTTAGAAAAAATACTTGAATTGCAATATTTGGCTTACCAAAGCGAAGCTAAACTTTTTGGTAATATGGACATTCCTCCTTTAAAGCAAACGATAGAAAATGTATATGATGAATTTCAGAAAGGAATTATTTTAAAAGCAGAGGATGACGAAGGGATTATTATAGGCTCTGTTAGAGCATATCAAGAGAACGGAATTGTTTATATTGGTAAATTGATGGTGCATCCTAAAATGCAAAAGAAGGGAATAGGAACGAAGCTTCTCTTAGAAATAGAAAATGAATATCCGAACCAAAGATATGAGTTGTTTACCAGCACAAAAAGTATTAGCAATATAAGATTGTATGAAAGATTGGGATATAAAATATTTAAAGAGGAAGTAGTATCTCAGGAATTGCAATTTGTGTATTTGCAAAAATGTTAAGAGATAAAATTCCGGCTTGTCGGCAAAAAGAACAAAGCGAAAAATAAAAATTTAGGGAGGAACACGTTGATAATATGATTAGAGAAATCAACGAAAATGAACTGAACGAGCTGTTAGAATTGTATTTATATTTGCATGAGGAAGCAATCCCAGAAATGACAGAACATTTAAAAGATACATGGAATACCATCATTTGGGATGAAAACCATCATATTGTTGTTAATGTGATAGATGGAAAAATTGTATCATCCTGTGTATGTGTGATAATTCCTAATTTAACAAGAAATGTAAGGCCATATGCGTTTTTAGAAAATGTTGTTACACATAAGGATTACAGAGGGAAGGGTTATGCAACCGAATGTTTAAATTTTGCAAAAGATATAGCTGTAAAGAAAAACTGTTATAAAATGATGTTACTTACAGGTTCAAAGGAGAAGAAAACCCTGGATTTTTACCAAAATGCAGGGTATAACTGCTCTGATAAAACAGCTTTTATTCAGTGGATAGATATGTGAGGGAGGAGAAGATTTATGGACGATTTTAACGATATGAATATCGTGGACACAAAAGAAGAAACTGACAAGAAATGTCCCCAGTGCGGCGGTGTTATGGACTTTGACCCTGCCACCGGCAATCTGAAGTGTCCATATTGTGATTACGAAGAAACCATTAAAGTACAGGAAGACAAGCCGAAGAAAGCGGAGGAGCTGGACTTTTATACCGCTGAACATACCGCCAACCATGACTGGGGTGTAGAGACCAAGACGGTTCTCTGTAAAGCCTGCGGTGCTGAATCCATTTATGATGCTTTACAGACTGCGGCGGTCTGCCCATTCTGCGGCTCCAACCAGGTTATGGATGCAAATGACCAGGATACGATGGCGCCGGGCGGTGTTGTACCATTTAAAATAAGTGATAAACAAGCTTCCGAGCTCTTTCACAAATGGATTAAACGCAGATGGTTCTGTCCAAAGCTCGCCAAAGACAGTGCAAAACCAAAGCACTTTAAGGGTATTTACTTACCATACTGGACCTTTGATGCAGACACCTTTTCTTCTTATCAGGGTGAATACGGTATCGACCACACAAGAAAAGACCGGAATGGAAACACTCATACCGAAACCAACTGGCACCGCACCTCTGGCACCCACAGCGAATTTATCAATGATGAGCTGGTACTGGCTTCTAAAAATCATGATATGTCCATGCTTCGTAAGCTGGAGCCATTTGATACGGAAAATAACAAAGCCTATAAGCCGGAATACATTGCAGGCTTTATGGCAGAGCGCTACTCTCTGGGACTTAAGGATGCGTGGACGAAAGCCATGGTTTCAATAAAGGAAAAGTTAAAGCGTCATGTTTCGGACAAAATTACCCATGAACACCATGCAGACCGTGTCCGCAATGTGAAGCTGGGAACAGATTACAGTAATATTACATATAAATATCTGCTGCTGCCTATCTGGGTATCCAACTTCAAATACAACGACCAGGTATACCAGTTTATGGTAAATGGACAAACCGGTAAAGTGGCAGGTAAAACGCCAATTTCTGTTCCGAAGGTTATCATTACCGTAGTGGGAATTATTGCAGTGATTGCCATTCTCTACTATCTCGGTGTGTGGAACTAAGACTATATCAAAAGACTGCCCTGACCATTTAGAAATGCGCCAGGGTATCTTAGTTATATATCAGATTACATGGAGGCACTATGAAATACATACCAATTATTATTGTTTTAATCCTTATTCTTGCCATTATCATTGCGGCTTACTGCGGTGTACGCTATCTACAGAGAAAGACCAGAGAAGTATCCAGAGCGCTTTTTGGCACCTCAGATATTACACAGGCTGCCAAGCAGATGAAACAGGAATACTCCACAACCCCCAAATCCGTTTCCGCTATGACCAGTCTGCTTCTGCCAAAAATTGTATCCGATTTCCCGGATTTTCAATATGATGAAATGAAAGAGCGGGCAGAAAATGTATTGACACAGTATTTACGTGCAGTTACAGAAAAAAATACCGCCATATTAACAGATGGTAATACCGAACTGAAACAGCAGCTTGACAGTCATATTCAAATGCTTTCCGTAAAAGATTTACGGGAACATTTTGACCACATTAAAATACACCGGACAGAAATCTGCCAGTACAGGAAAACCGCAGGAAGATGTATTATCAGTTTCCAGTCTGCACTGGAATGCTACCACTATATCACAGACAGTTCTTCCTCCATAAAGGAAGGCTCCAAAGAGTACAAATACCAGACCAAATACAATACGGATTTAATCTATATCCAGGACCGCAGCCTCGTAGAAAATGAGCTGGACAATGCTTTAGGGGTTAACTGTCCGAACTGCGGTGCTCCTCTTTCCTCCTTGGGTGCAAAGTTCTGCGAGTACTGCGGCACTCCGGTTATCGAAATCAACATTCATGCCTGGTCCTTCAGTAATGTGGAAGAAATCCGGTAAGGTGTGGCAGCCTGTTCTTTATTCATTATTTGGATGTTGCCCGCACATTCGATTCAAACATGCGGCTGTACCCCAGCCATTCCTCGCCCTTATCGCTGTTGCTGTCCAGCATTTCAATAAAGCCCTCCAGCTTTGCATCCGTATTATCGGCAAATGCCAGCGCCACTGCTTCCATCAGCGCAGGCTTCTTTGGCGAACCATATTCCAGCTCTCCGTGATGGGATAAGATACAATGCTTCAGTTCATTTGCCAGTTTAACCGGGAACCCTTCAATCTGCTTAATCTTCTCATCCAACATAATGGTTCCCATTACAATATGCCCGATAAGCTGTCCCTCATCCGTATAATCATTTTCCGGGAAAGAGGAAATCTCATTCATCTTGCCAATGTCATGACAAAGCGCCGCAGTCACCAGCAAATCACGGTTAAGCACCGGATAACTCTTCGCATAAAAATCACATAGCCGGGCAACGGAAAGGCTGTGCTCCAGCAGACCTCCTGCAAAATTGTGATGCATGGTCTTTGCCGCCGAATGAAGCTTAAATGCCTTGATAAAATCTGCGTCCTCCGTAAATACCATCTGCAGCAGCTTTAACAAATGCGGCTCCTTTACCGTATGTATCATGGTTACCAGCTCGTCATACATTTCGTCCAGATTCCGTTTGGAGCATGGCATGTAGTCCACCGGGTCATATTCTCCCTCTGCCGCTTTTCTGATACGCCGGATATTCAGCTGCAGGGTTCCCTGAAAGCTGGTTACCTGTGCATCTACCTGAATATAATCCATAGACTCAAAATGTTCAATTCCATTTGACAAATCCCACACCTTACCATCCACAGAGCCGGTTTTATCGTGCAGCTGCATGGAATAATAATTCTTGCCTG
>JAXVOW010000110.1:0-7998 GCA_037301995.1 bacterium
TAAAACGGTTTAAACATTCATTGCGGTTTAAGTTAACAATGCTTTTAATGATTATGATGACCATGACGGTATTTGCTTCTCTTGCGGTTACCCAGCTGAGCGTCAAGGCTTATTTTCTGAGTGAATTAAAGCACCGTATGACAAGTATGTATGAAAATATTAATATGGTATTTAACACAGACGGGCTGACGGATGAGGAAATCAGGGAGCATTTGTCAAAGCTGGCTGCGGATGGAGAGATTGATATTTTCGTATTATGCCCGGATGGAACCATATACAGCAATATCAATGAAAAAAGCAAGATGTGGGACAGCATGCAGCTGATTACCAATCTTCTTGAGGGTAAGGATGAAGAGGATTTAGCAGGCCTGTTTGCCGAAGGGAATAAAGGGTATTATATCTTTCATCAAAACTATGATGATAAAATGAATTCCAATTTCTACGATTTGGTCGGCGTTCTGGATAATGAAAGCAGGGTTGCTCTGCGTACCTCTGCCACAAGGTTTAATGAGAGTGTAGCAGCGACCATGCAATTGTACTCCTATGTGGGGATGCTTGCCATTATAGTTGGCTGCCTGGCGATGTTCTTTATCAGCAGCTCCTATGTGAAGCCGATTCATGAGATGGCGGTGGTTGCAAAGAGAATGTCACAGCTGGATTTTGAAGCCAGGGTAAAGAATTATACAAATGATGAGATTGGAGAGCTGGGAAGCAGTATTAACTCAATGTCAAAGGAGCTGGAGGCAACGATTTCGGAGCTTAAGACGGCGAATGCGGAGCTGATGAAGGATATTGAGGAGAAAACCCAGATTGACGAGATGCGGAAAGAGTTTTTATCACATGTATCCCATGAGTTAAAGACGCCGATTGCATTGATTCAGGGTTATGCAGAGGGTCTGAAGGAAAATATTTCAGACGACCCGGAGAGCAGAGATTTTTACTGTGAGGTTATTATGGATGAAGCAGACCGGATGAATGTCATAGTCAAAAAGCTATTGGCATTAAACGAGCTGGAGTTTGGAACCAATAAGATTAATTTTGAGAGGTTTAATATAATTGAATTAATGCGCAATATTAATTCCTCTTTGGAAATTTTATTACAGCAGAACCAGGTGACATTAGCTTTTCCCTATGAAAATCCGGTATATGTATGGGGAGATGAATTTATGCTGGAGGAGGTTTACAGCAATTATCTGACAAATGCGATTCACTATGCACCGGAGGGTGGAAATGTAGCGGTTACCCTGGAAGAGAAGGAAGATGTACTGCGGATATGTGTCTTTAATGAAGGAGAACAGATTCCGGAGGAGGAGCTGGATAAAATCTGGATAAAGTTCTATAAAGTGGATAAGGCAAGGACAAGGGAATATGGAGGAAGCGGGATTGGCTTATCCATTGTCGCTGCCACCATGAAGCTTCATGGAAGAGCTTATGGAGCCTACAATACAGAAAATGGAGTGGTATTTTACTTTGAATTAGAGCATGCAAAGCAGTACTGTGAGGAGAAAAAAAGTTGATGTAATGTGTATTTCATGCTATAATGAAGCGTAATTACTGAAGGGATTGAGGGGACAGACATGATGAAGAAATGGTTATCTCTTTTAATGTTAAGCACCTGTGTATTCTTTTTAGCAGGGTGTAATGATGTGAAGGATTTGACAGACGAAGAGACAAAACTAATTGCGGAATATGCTGCCGGTTTACTTTTAAAGTATGATGTGGATTATGTCGACCGCATTGTCGAAGGGGATAAGGCGGCGCAGGAAATGACGGAAGAGGCGTCTACAGAGCAGGAGGATACACAGGAGGTTACCGCAGAAGAGCAGAATGTCCAGGATACAGAGGACGGTGCTTCTACAGAGGAACGGACGGTGGGCAGTGAAAGTGATATTGCTAAGATTGCAGGTATAGCAGGTGTATCTATCAGTCTGAAGGATTACCAGATAGTTGACCGGTATCCGAAGGCGGAGGAAGGGAACGCAGTGGTTGGTGTGGAAGCAGCAGATGGCTGTCAATTGCTTGTAATCCGATTTCGGGTTCAGAATGCAACAGAGGATGTTGTGGATGTTTCTTTGATGGACAAGCAGCTGGATTATCATATTGTCTGTAATGGAACGAATGCTGCGAATCCCATGCTTACTATTTTAATGAATGATTTGGGAACTCTGGAGACATCTGTACAGCCGGGTGAGGAGCAGGAGGCTGTTTTACTGTTTCAAATTTCAGACAATATGAAGAAACAGCTGGAATCGATGGAGCTTTATATCAATTATAATGATATGGATAATGTGATTAAGATATTATAACAAGGGGGTTTTGATATGGATACCAATATTTTGCTGGAGAGCGGAACAAATGAATTAGAGGTGCTGGAATTTACAGTAGCAGGTAATCATTATGGTATTAATGTTGCAAAAGTGAGGGAGATTCTTCCGATGACGGATATTACACCTGTACCAAACTCCCATCCATGTATTGAAGGTATTTTTATGCCAAGAGATACGATTATTACAGTAATTAATCTGGTAAAAGCTCTGGGCTTTTCCGAGAGTGAGAACCATAAGAGCGATATGCTGATTATTACGAATTTTAATAACCTGAATATTGCTTTTGATGTGGAGCAGGTGCTGGGAATTCATCGTGTTTCCTGGACGGATATTGTAAAGCCGGATGCCACCGTGAATGCGCCGGGTGCAGGAATCGCAACTGGTATTATCAAAAAAATGGAATCCCTGATTATTGTTTTAGATTTTGAGCGTATTGTCGAGGAGATTTGTCCAGAAACCAGTCTTAAGATATCTGAGCTTGCGGAATTAGGTGAGAGGGAGCGCAATACAATTCCGGTTGTGATTGCAGAGGATTCCCCGATGCTTCAGAAGCTGGTGACAGATGCATTAACCCAGTCAGGGTACACCAATTTGCATATTTATGCCAATGGACAGGAGGCTTGGGACAAGCTGCAGGAGCTTAAGAAAAATAACGGAGTAGACTATGGTGTAAAGTGTATCATTACGGATATTGAGATGCCGCAGATGGATGGTCACAGACTGATTCGGTTAATCCGGAATGATGAGGCGCTTAAGCATCTGCCGATTATTATATTCTCTTCCCTGATTAATGAAGATATGAAACGCAAGGGAGAACGTTTAGGAGCGGATGCCCAGATTTCCAAACCGGAAATTGGACAGCTGGTAAAATGTATTGATAACCTGATTCTCAGCGGAATCGGAGACGAGTAAAGGAACAGCGGAAACAGATATCAGGGCATAATAAAAGGACTGCTTATGCAGTCCTTTTATTATGCCTTTGTTGCCATGCATCCGAAAGAAGTTGCTGGTGGCAAATTCTGTAGGTGCTGTTAAGAATTAGTCCAGTGAAAATTCACCCTTCGTATCTTCATTGAAAACACAGTATACCATGTTTTCTTCTGGCTTTATGTATAGCTGTAATGATGTAAGCTCGGATACCTTTTTACCGCTTCCAGTCCAGATTTTCTTTGCTTTGGCAACTAATTCCTTTTCCTCTAATTGTTTTTCCTGATATTCAACGTATAATGTAGACTTCATGGACATCCCTCCTTTTGAATACACTTATAATATATAATAAATGCATATAAAAAGCAAGAGTTTAAGTATAAAATTAACCCAGATGAGAGTTGTTCCTTGTTAAAATACAAAAGATATGGTAGAATAATCATGTTTGTTTACATAGTTTTAGTGAATTAAAAAATCGTATGATAATGTTGTTTAATATTTATAGAACGGGGTGGCTTTATGGATGAAAATTATCTTGACAATCTTTTGAATGAGGTTTCATTAGACAAAGAGATTGACCATAAAATTGAGGATGAACTGGATAGCCAGATGGAGAGGGAAAAGAGAAATCGTCTGGAGGAAAATGCCATATCAAAAGAAGATATTTTTAATATGGATTTAGAGCAGGACGCCAGCCTTTCTTCTCTGGAAAATGATTTGACTTTTTCTGAGGAACAGATGGATGAGCTGGACAAGCTGGATAATCTTGCAGATTTAGATATTGGGGATTTGGATTTTTCGGATATTGACTTTGATGATGTGGATATGACAAAGCTGGATGATGTGAATGCAGAGAATCTGGATGACCTGATAAAAAGCTTTGAAGGGGATTTGGAGATATCGGATTCCTATGAGCCAGTGGAAGAGGCTGCAGTCACTGAAAAAGAGCCTGAAGCCGGTACGGATTTCCAGCCTCAGGAATTAAAGGAAGAGAACTTTGATGCGGATTATTTTTTAGACAGCCTGTTGGAGGAAAAGGAAGAAAATGGCGCTGTAGAAGATTCCGTTATTGATTTGAATGCCAATCCGGTGGGAGTGCAGGAAACCCAGGGTGAAGTGGGAACAGGTGAGCTGTCGTCAGAGGATGAGGACAGCCTGGACGACTTATTCTCCCTGCTGGATATGGGTGAGGAGAATGGGGAAAGTGTGCCGGCAGCTGACAAGTCTGATAACGGGGAACAGCTTTCTGACAGCCCTGTGTCTGGCAGCATGGAAAATGTGGATGGAGAAGTGCCCCAGGGAAAAAAGAGTTTTATGCAGATTTTATTCGGTGATCCGGATGAGGATGATGTGGTTACGGATGAGGAGATAGCGGCAATTGAAGCGAAAAAGGCTGTAAAAAGGGCGAAGAAGCAGGAAGCAGCTAAGCTTAAGAAGGAAAAAGCAGATGCAGCAAAGGCTGAAAAAGCATTAAAAAATGGACAGAAGAAAAAAGAGGAAGCTGAGAAAAAACGGGTAAAGGCAGAGAAAAAGGCGAAGCGCAGAGCGCAAGAGCTTGCTAATGCGGAGCCGGAAAAAAAGCTGAATACACCGATGGTGATTTTTGTCTTCTCTCTGTTTTTGGGAGGAACCTTCCTGTTCTATATGGCATCCAATAATTTTAATTATGTCCAGGCTATAGAGAAGGCGGCAAATTATTTTTCCAGCCAGAAATACCATAAGGCATATGATGAAATTAAGGGAGTAGAGGTAAAGGAAAAGGACCAGAATCTGAAGGAACGCATTTATACAGTTATGTATGTGGAGAGGCTCTATGAATCCTATCAGTCTAACATCAAGCTGGGCAGGCAGGAAAAGGCTCTGGATTCTCTTCTGCGGGGAGTAGATAAGTACTATGAGCATTATGAAGAGGCGGAGGAGCTGGGAATTACCAGTGACATAGATTATGCATTCAGCCAGATTCAATCCACACTGATGAACCAGTATGGAATTACAGTGGAAAGAGCTGTAGAGATTAATGCAATGACGAATTATGAGTATGTTCAGGTGATTGAAGGCTATGTTAAACAGCAGGCAGAACTGGAAAATAGTCTGGAATCTGCACTGCCAAAGGAGCAGGAAGAGGAAGTGAGCGAATGATAGCAATACTTGATTATGATGCCGGCAATATTAAAAGTGTGGAAAAAGCACTGGGATATCTTGGACAGGAGGCACAAATTACAAGAGACAGAGATGAAATTCTGGCAAGTGAGAAGGTGATATTACCGGGAGTAGGCAGCTTTGGGGATGCTATGGGAAAGCTAAGGGATTATAAGCTGGATCAGGTAATCTATGATGTGGTGGAGAAAAAAATTCCATTCCTGGGCATTTGTCTGGGCTTACAGCTTTTGTATGAAAGCAGTGAGGAAACTCCGGGTGTGACAGGGCTGGGACTTTTAAAGGGAACCATAAAAAGGATTCCGGACCAGCCTGGTCTGAAAATTCCGCATATGGGATGGAACTCCTTACATATCAAAAAGGATGCGACCCTGTTTCAGGGGATAGAGGACAATTCCTATGTATATTTTGTGCACTCCTATTATTTACAGGCAGCTGAGGAAGAGGAGGTTGCCGCAACTACATTTTATTCTACCCGGATTCATGCAAGTGTAGAGAAGGATAATATTTTTGCATGTCAGTTTCATCCGGAAAAGAGCAGTTCAGTAGGAATGAAGATACTTGAGAATTTTATTGCATTGGAATCTCCGTTAAAGGAGGGGTGTTGATATGCATACGAAACGGATTATTCCCTGTCTGGATGTAACCGGAGGCAGGGTTGTAAAGGGCATTAATTTTGTGAATTTAAGGGATGCAGGTGACCCGGTGGAGGTTGCAAAGGCCTATGACGAAGCCGGGGCAGACGAGCTTGTGTTTTTGGATATTACAGCCTCATCTGATGCAAGAAATATTGTTATTGACATGGTGAGACGTGTTGCGGAGACGGTTTTTATTCCGTTTACGGTAGGCGGAGGAATCCGCACAGTGGAGGATTTTAAAGCTATTTTAAGAGAGGGTGCAGATAAGATATCCATTAATTCTTCGGCGATTAATACACCGGAATTAATCAGTGACGCTGCCGACAAATTTGGAAGCCAGTGTGTTGTTGTAGCCATTGATGCTAAGAGACGGCAGGATGGCTCAGGTTGGAATGTGTTTAAAAATGGCGGACGCATTGATGTGGGCTTAGATGCTGTGGAGTGGGCAATGAAAGCTGAAAAAATGGGCGCAGGCGAGATTTTGTTAACCAGTATGGATTGTGATGGAACCAAGGCGGGCTATGACATTGAGCTTACCAAAACAATCAGCGAAAATGTTTCGATTCCGGTTATTGCTTCCGGGGGAGCAGGAACAAAGGAGCATTTTTATGATGCGTTAACAGCCGGAAAGGCAGATGCGGCTCTGGCAGCCTCACTGTTTCATTATAAAGAGCTTGAGATTGCAGAGCTGAAGGATTATTTACAGGAGAAAGGCGTACCAGTGAGACAATAGCGGCTGTTTGAATGCGTAAGGAATAAATATAAATAAAACAGGCTACACTGGTGAGATAAAAATGATAACAATTAAGAAAGATACAATAACCGTACAGGATTATCTGGCTATCCGAAAATGTGTGGGATGGAGAAAGCTGTTAACCAGCCAGGCAGAGCAGGCATTGCAGCACAGTCTGTGTGTTGTGGGAGCCTATGACGGGGAAAAGCTGGTTGGCATGGGAAGAATTGTAGGAGACGGGGCTGTCATCTGTTATGTACAGGATTTAATTGTAATTCCGGAATATCAGTGTCAGGGTGTTGGCTCCATAGTCCTGCATTCTTTGATTGAATATGTGGAAGGTCTTCGTACAGAGGGAGCCCGGATGATGTTGTGCCTGATGTGTGCCAAGGGGCGTGAGACCTTTTATGAAAAGCACGGCTTCATCGCAAGGCCAACGGATGAACTGGGACCTGGAATGATACAGTATTTAAGAGATTAGCAGTTGAGAATATGGAGATTTGCTTATGTTAAAGAAGAAGCTACAGTATAAAAAAATAATTTCCTGCATTTGCCTGCTGACAATGTGTCTGGCGTTAGTCAGCGGCTGCGGGCAGAAAAAGGATAAAAACGGTTCGGAGATATCGGACGATGGCAGAAGCTATGGAGGCGAGATTAATGCCGGAATGAAGGAGACGGTCAGCACAGCCTTTTTTGATGTGACAGTGGATAAGGCGGAAAAATATAACACATTTCAATTTGAGGATGGTCTGTATCAGGCAGATTCCGGAATGGTATATCTATCGGTGACCCTTACCATTAAAAATACCTACGATGAAAATTTATCCATGAGTATTACAGACTTTACGCTGGATTATGATGGCAGCAAATCCGAGGATATTATTACCGGTTACGGGAAAAACGATTTGCAGCAGGACGATTACATGGATAACCTTTTTACCTTAAAAAAAGGGGAAAGCATTACAAAATCCATTCTTTTTACAGTGTCAGACAAGGATGCGTATACCCTCAGTTACCGGGAATATTATGAGGATAAGTTTGAGGGCAATTTGTTTAAGATAAAGCTGCAGCCGGAAGCGAAGTAAACAGGCAACATTTATGGAAAAGCAGAATAGAATAGTAAAAAGTGTTTTAGGTTATTCATATGGATATGCAGCCAAATACCTCGAATGAAGACAGAGGAAGACGCCCGGTTTGCAGGGGATATGTACATGTG
>JAXVOW010000111.1:0-1943 GCA_037301995.1 bacterium
ACTCCTATGCAGACATTCAAGCAACCTCTCTCCAGGGAATCCGAATTATATTATTTGAAAAGAAGCAAAGATGGAGACTTAGAGGCAAGAAACATTCTGGTGGAATATAACTTAAGACTGGTTGCCCATATCGTGAAAAAATACAATAATTTTGAAAGGGACACGGATGATTTGATTTCCATCGGCACCATTGGACTCATCAAAGCTATCAACACCTATGATATGGAAAAGGGCAGCCGCCTGGTCACCTATGCATCACGCTGCATTGAAAACGAACTGCTGATGATGCTCCGCCAGGAGAGAAAATGCTCGAAGGAATTTTCCCTGTATGAACCCATCGGAACAGACAAAGAAGGAAATGAAATCAATCTCCTGGATATTGTGGAATATGATGAAAAAGACATTGCCGAACATATTATATTAGAGGATAATATAAAGCATCTGTATCTCGCTATAAAGCAACAGCTGGAGCCCAGGGAATTCCAGGTCATCATGCTGCGGTACGGCTTATTCGGCAGCGAAGCGCTTACCCAGAGAGAGGTGGCAGACCATCTGTCTATTTCCCGTTCCTATGTGTCCAGAATCGAAAAAAAAGCATTATCCAAGCTTCGCAAATCATTTGACGGCTTTCTGGCGTAAAATCAGTCCCGGCTCTAAAGCCGTTCCAAAATCCACCAGCAAGTGCTCCTTTGGGTGAGGAGCACTTTCAACCCTCTCTCCCTTCTCATTCCGGATTTCCTTCACTGTCAGCTCCCGATTGCTTCCGTCAAACAGCATCACCTCTACCTGTTCGCCTACACAGAATTTGTTCCGCTGTATAAAATGTGCGTATCCATTTTCATCCACCGATTCAACCTTGCCAATATAGATATAATCCTTCACATACTCATTGTTATCGTAAACCTGGGAATCCGAATCCGTTTTCCCGAAGTAAAAGCCAGTGGTAAACTGCCGATATGTGCATTTGCCAATCTCTTCTCTGTAATAGGAAAGATTACTCTTATACAGCTCAGGGCTTTTTTTATAGTCATCTATGGCTTTCCGGTAGGTTCTCGCCACCGTTGCCACATACAGTGCCGTCTTCATTCTGCCCTCAATCTTAAAGCTGTCGATTCCCGCCTCCATCAGCTCCGGAATATGCTCTACCATGCAGAGGTCTTTCGAGTTAAAAATATAGGTTCCTCTGTCATCCTCCTCCACAGGGAAATATTCCCCCGGACGTTTCTCTTCCACCACACTGTACTTCCACCGGCAGGGATGGGTACAGGCTCCCTGATTCGCATCTCTTCCTGTCAGAAAATGGCTTAACAGGCATCTGCCGGAATAGGAGATACACATGGCGCCATGGACAAAGCTCTCAATCTCCATATCCTCCGGAATATGCTCTCTGATTTCCCTGATTTCTTTCAGGGAAAGCTCTCTGGCAGACACCACCCGGGATGCTCCCAGATTATACCAGAATTGAAAAATCCCATAATTGGTATTATTTGCCTGAGTACTGACATGCAGCTCCACATCCGGAAGGATTTCCTTCGCCAGCATAAAAATTGCCGGGTCTGAAATAATCAGGGCGTCTATCCCCACCGGCTTTAACTGTTCAAAGTAGGCTCTGATTCCTTCCAAATCATCATTATGGGCAAATATATTTGCTGTCACATAAAGCTTTGTCCCATTTTCATGACAATAACAGACAGCCTCCTTCATCTCTTCAATTGTAAAATTATGTGCCTTCGCCCGGAGTCCAAAGGACTCTCCACCGATATACACCGCATCTGCGCCATAATCTACTGCAACCTTTAACACTTCCAGGCTTCCCGCCGGAATCAACAATTCTGTCTCTCTCATTTTATTCACCATTTCCTGTTCAGACAAATCTCAGAAAAAAATATTCAACTCCCGGCATTCTGCGTCTTAACCGACAGGGCAATGCCGTCTCCCAGTGG
>JAXVOW010000112.1:0-9926 GCA_037301995.1 bacterium
CTATTCCGCCTCTGTCTTTCAGCCAATTAAGCGGAAACTGATTCTCCCTGTCCTGTGCCGCACCTCTTTCCAGTTCACTGTTAAACCAGAAGTCATATTCCTCTATTGGAAGTAATGAAATATCAGCATATTCTTGTTGCTCTTCATCACGCTCAATATAAATGAAAAATTCTTCTGAATCCAAACCTTTTCTATCATCACTTGCATTCTGGCTGTTTCCATAACTACAAATTTCCAGAGTTTTAGCAGAAATAAATCTTCCGTTTCTATACTCATATGCATTACAACGCAATATATTTTGACTTAAAGTTGAATTGATATACAACAGACAATGATAGGTTTTGTTAATAACATAATCACAACCACTATCAGGTAGAACAACAGTGTCATATGCTCCTATTGTACTATCCCAGACATAACAATTTTGTCCTTCATCATCTTTCTGATATAAAGGATAATGTATATCTCCTGTATAGATATAAATATCATCAATTCCATCCCCGGTCAAATCCTCAACAGTCAATTTCCATTCTCCCGAACGCAGGCATATAATCTCGCTAAAAATTTCCTCTCCTTGTTCATTTGTTACCTGCAGTAATGCATAGTGTGTCGAACCCATTTCATGACTTAAACTTGGCATATCATAGGAAAGATTCTGTAACTGAAACGTATACATCTCATTATTCTTCCCTGCTCCATTCTGAGTAATGGTAGGATAAATTTCTTCTTCTCTATTCATGACCCATAGATAGATTGGAATATTCCTTATATCCTCTTTCATGTTTCTATATTCATAATCCTTTAGAGAGGAAATGAATTTTAAGGTTTCTTCCTTATAAATCAATGCGGCATCAAAAAAACCGGCCCCATATCCGTCCCTATATTTGTCCACATATGCTCTAATATCTTCTTCTGCCATATAATCTTCTGAGAAACAATCCTCAACCCGTTCCTCAATTTCTGCAGCTTCTTCTAATATAATTTTTTTATCTTCCTCACTTCCATCAATATAAAGTAAATCTGCTGCATGGTACATCTCATTTCTCCAACACAGTAAATAATCATCAATTAGCTCAGCTGTATTTTCCCTTTGATGCCGTATTATGTACTGTATAAAATAATCATCTATGGGATTAGCTGCTAATTGCTCCCAGCAGGGCCAATCTGTATATACTAAATATGTTTCTTGCTTCTCCGGAATACTCTCGTCCAAGAGGCTTTGTGTAGTGTTATTTCTGCCTTTTGCTTCATCATTTTCGGATAAAGAATCAGAGACTGCGTTATCTGCTACTTTTCCACATCCATGCAGAAAGACACATATTAATAAACAACATATAAAACATTGATTTATGTACCTCTTCATACGAAACCTCCTAAAAAATCCCCAATTTTTATTTTTAGAGCCATCACATTAATTTCCCTTAATTCTCAATCCTTACCCGTTTCTATTATTCTCACTTATTTTTTCCTTTGTGTCAATTAATTTTGGGGCAATAGTACAAGAAGAAACCCCAGTAACTACAACTACTGGGGTTTCACTTTGTACACGCTTTGTGTTCTAACTTCTTTTTGCTTGAGCACATTATAGCATGTGCAAAATACTAATGCCATTATCACTCATCCAACGCAGCCGCAAGCTCCACACCCAGCTTTCTCAATGTGGAATCCAGCGCATGCAATGTTTCTTTTATGTTTTCCTCCGTACAGTTATAACCCATGTGTCCAATCCGGATTACCTCTCCTGCCATAACATCAAAGGAACCGGCAAGCATAATATTATAATCTTCTCTCATGGTTTTTAAAATCTCTGTTGCCGTAACACCGCCTGGAATTGCAAAAACGGTAACCGTATTGGAATACCCGTTCTCAGCATATAACTTTAATCCTGCACGGGTCAGTGCCTGTCTGGTTTTTGCTGCAATCTCTGCATGGCGTTTTAGGATATCTTTATCCGCTTTGATATTCTCTAATGCCTGCCTCAGACCATAAATATCACTGATTGGCATAGAGTATGGGAACCATTTATTTTCGTAATAATTCTTGAAAATTAACAGATTTGCATAAAATGATGCAATCTTTGTCTTCCGGTTTTCTATCGCCTGCTTTGCATCCTCACTAATGGTTACCAGAGTAAGGCCAATGGGACAGGAAATCGCTTTCTGGGAACCACCACAAAGAATATCAATCTTCGATGCATCCACATTTACTTCATTGCCAAACATTCCGGATACCGAATCCACCACTGTTAAAATACCGTACTCCTTTAACAGCGGACAAATGGCGGAAATATCATTTAACATACCGCTCGGGGTATCACAATGTACTACCGTTGCATATTTAAAATCCGAGTCCTTCTCCAAAAACTTCCTTAACGGTTCTGCCTCGATTTCTCTTTTATAATCCGTTGTATATAAAACCGGCTCTCCGCCGTATATGCTGACAAAATCCGCAAAGCCCTTGCCAAATACTCCATTGTCTAAAACCAGCACCCGGTCTCCCGGTTCCGTCAGGGAAGCCACTGCCGCCTCTAAGCCTAAGATACCTTCCCCACCGAGAATCAGACTTTCATTTTTTGTATGCAAAAGGCTGCTGTACAATTCACAGGTTTCCTTATAAAAATCATAGAAATCTATATCCAAATCCGGATTGCCGGTTTCCATGCTTCTTGCCATTCTAACATTTTCTGCAACCATGGTTGGTCCCGGTGTCATCATCTTATACATACTCTCATCCTTTCTAATTTTTGTTCTCCTGATTTTGCCACGCCCGCTGCCGGCTTTAGCATACTGCTCCCCTATTCCTCCACGGAACGGAGTCCTCTCTCAAGGGGTGTTATAATGATAAATACGATAACTGCAGCCACTGTAATCTGAATAATGTTGCCCGGCACGGATTTTAAGGCTGCTGCCACTCCGCTTCCCATTACAAAGCCTTCAAATATAAAATATCCAGCCAGTTTTATTGCCAGTGCCACAAGAACAGCAGCAATCTTTGACCCAAAGCCCTTCCGATTCTCGCAGATTGCTCCCACTGCAAAACCCATCAGACCACAAGTGATAATTGTACATGGCGCCCATGCAGCCCAGCCGCTTAAAATATCAAACAATCCCATTCCAAGTGCTCCGGCTAATGCTCCCGTGCGTTTTCCGTAAACCATGGCTGCCACAAACAATGGTATGTTCCCTAAATGAATCAGACCACCGGCACCGCCAAAGCTTGGAATCTGGATATTCACAAATGCGGTAAACACCAGTGTAAGTGCCACAAACATTGCATCCAGTGCAATTTGCTTTGCCTGGCTCTTTGCCTTGTTATTTGTTTTCAGTTTTTGATTCTCTACTACTTTTTCCATAATTCTCTACCTCTTTTCTTCCAATCTGTGTTGTACTATACCCCCTATTTGGCACTTTTAAAACTGCCAGTTTTAACATTTCTAACAGTGCCAGTTTATTTTTATTCTTTTACTTGCATTTTTTTCATAAATATACTATCTTAAGTACGAAACTTTACACCAGCACAGGCAATTGCAAAACTCCCTGTTTTCAAAAGCATAGTTGTGCAATATAAACAATATTATAAGCAGGGTGCTTTGGAGCCGTTGGTACTTAGGTGCCGTATTCTGGCACCTTACGTACCATTACGAGCGACAAGCAGCAAAAGCGTGCCCGGCGTTGATATTGTTTATATTGCACAACGGTCGGTAACGAAAACAAAGTTTTGCAATTGACTGTTACACCAGCATTGAAAAAGGAGAAGGACTTATGAAGAAGCAGCCTTCCATTGCAATTGTAAATGATATATCCGGTTTTGGCCGTTGTTCTGTTACAGTGGCGCTTCCGATTCTCTCTGCAATGAAAATACAGTGCGGCATTGTTCCCACAGCAATTTTGTCCAATCACACAGAATACCCGGATTATTCTCTGTTGGATTTCACACCCTTCATGGAGGAATATCTGAATAAATGGAAAAAGCTTGCATTTTCCTTTGATGGAATCTATACCGGATTCCTTGGCTCTGCCAGACAGCTTGCCATTATTACAGAAATGTTTCAGCAGTTTTCCTTTGAAAACCGGATTGTAGACCCGGTTATGGGAGATCATGGAGTCATCTACGATTCCTATACGGATGACATGTGCCAGTCCATGAAACAGCTGGTGGCACACTCCACTCTCACTACCCCCAATGTAACAGAGCTGTGTATTCTTACTGACCACCCGTATCATGAAGCCATAACCGAAGAGAAAATTTTTGATATGTGTGAGAAGCTTGCCCAAAATGGTGCCAGGCAGATTGTTGTAACAGGAATTGAAAAAGAAAACCGCATTGGCAACGCCATCTATGAAAATGGCAATTTTGAAATATTGTACGAGACAAAAATTCTCCCGCTCCGCCCGGGAACAGGAGATGTATTTGCCTCTATTTTAGCAGGGGAAAGTTTACATAACACCCCTCTGAGAGAATCTGTAAAGACAGCTTCCCGATTTATCCGTACCTGTCTCAGTACCTCTGCTAAGCTGGATATTCCAATCAATGACGGAGTGTGCTTCGAGGAACACCTGGAAATGCTATTATCTATGGGCAATTGCCAATAATGGCTTAAACAGTCTTTTCCGTTTTTGTCCCCAGTTTGATTCTTAGTTCCGTATAGTAATCTGCATACTGCTGGGAAATCAGTCTTCCCTTTACTAAATTTTCCAGCGTAACCTTAAACTCCCTTTCCGGCATTTCTGCATGGCACATTTCCCCCAGTGCCTTCTCCACTGCCTCCTTATATTCCGTAATGCCGTACACCTTGTCTTTAAACAAAATATTGGCAGCATATATTCTTTTAAAATATCCATTCAGCTTTTCAGACCTTGTAATTTTATCCTGAGGCATGAAATTCAGGCACAGCAAATCCAACACATCAGCGGCAGAACGGTTTGAAATGCAGATATCCGGATAAATCGTGTACAGATGCTTATACTTTGACTTATCATTTTTTTCCCTGGAATCATAATAATCCGGCAGATATTCCCTGAAAACTCCCGTTACAAGATTATCCTTTTGAAATGCTATGTACTCCTTCCCCTGTTCTGCTTTTACCCCCGGAATATAACCCATATTCCGTATCAAATCCCTGGAAATACTGATTCTTCTTGGCTCCTTTTCCAGCAGAAGCAGGTATACCTTATTGTGTATGCGCCAAATAAATGCCGGACATTCTTTAATCCGGTAAGATTTTGAACAGTCTATAATAATTGGGCGGTGGTCCTTCCGAAGCCGGTATTTTTTCTTTATCTTCTTAAGCACCTGCGCATTATAATGCTCAAACTGTGCTGCATCATCCTCCTTATCCGGACTCTCCTTTGATTTTACTGTGCCCTTTGGTGCCCTCTCTTTACCGTACACAGCCGGATTTTTCTCAACTGATACGGTCTTTACAGTACTTTTTTCCCCCTCACGGTTTACCTCCGCCACAAAATCGTCATCCACCAGCGTAAAGGTCTGGGAAACCATGATTGCCGCTGCACCTGCCAGCAAGCCAAACATAAACAGATAAAAGCGTCCTGAAATACAAGCCGCTATCACCAGTCCCACAGCCACCAGGGCAAATAAAATCACACTACCTATACACTTTTTAGTCTCTGCATCGCCATAGCGCAATGCATTCCAGATTTTCTTCATTGAAACCACCCTCTGTCATTCTTTGTTTTATTATAATATATATATCACTTTTTTTCACTAACAATTAATCCATAGGGAATTGCTTTTTTGGAATATATCGGTTATACTGTTTTCATTATAATTTCCTTTTGACAGGAAATAAAATAATTCTTTACAATGAGGAGGAGACAAGATGGATGCAAAGACAACAAGTATTGTAGCCTATATCACACTGATTGGTTTAATCATCGCCCTTTGTGCCGGAGATAAGGAAGGTGCCAGATTCCACTTAAACCAGGCTCTCGTTATCTGGTTATTCGGATTACTCAGCGTCATTCCATGTGTCGGTCAGATTTGGGCTATCTTCATCTTTGTTTGCTGGATTATGGGCTTAATCGCTGCCATTAACCAGGAAGAGAAGCCGGTTCCATTGATTGGCGGTATTACACTTATCAAATAGTAAATCTCCATAAAAGATTTTATTATTGCCTATTCTTAAACAGGACTGCAAAGGATAAAAAAATGACTGCTTTCACATTCATTTTCTATCTCTGGCAGTTCTGTTTTTCATTGTCCCGGCTGGTTCTAAATATATATCTTTCCACATACATTAAAAAAACATATTTCCTACAGGTATGTCATGGTAACATCTGTCAAATTCAACTATATGAAATACATCACCCTCACCCTGCTCATTGCAGTCTTTCTATACGGAATACACAATGCCACTGCCCAAAATGCGATTACTGCCTCCTCCTTTTACTCCAACGAGCTGCCCATATACTGTGTAAATACCGATAAACCCGTAGTTGCCCTGACCTTCGACAGCGCCTGGGGAACAGAGGACCTGGAACAAATTCTTTCGATTTTAAAAAAGCACAATGCACCTGCTACTTTTTTTGTAACAGGAGAATGGGCGGAAAAATATCCGGAAGCTATCCTTTCCATTGACCAGGCAGGCCATGAAATAGCCAATCACGGTAACTCCCACAAGCACATGCCCCAGCTCTCCAGGGAAGAAATGGCTGCGGAAATCCAGGGCTGTCATAACACTGTGTACAATCTCATTGGAAAGGATATGACCCTGTTCCGTGCGCCATACAGCGACTGGGACGATACGGTTGTAGAGGTGGCGCATTCCTTAGGGTACATGTCCATCAACCAGTCGGTAGACAGCCTGGACTGGAAGGATTATGGCATTGATTCTATTATTTATACGGTATGTGAGCATAAAAATTTAGAAAATGGAAGTATCATTTTGCTCCATAACGGTGCCACCTATACAAAGGATGCTCTTGATGTTATGTTAACTAAACTGGAGGAACAGGGATATTCCTTTATCAAGGTATCCTCTCTTATTTATACGCAAAACTATTATTTAGACCACACCGGCAAACAATTTTCAAAATAAAGATTTTTACAGAAAAAAGTATTTATAAATTACTATTTTTTGTATAAACAGAGAATAAAACACACATACTACCTCTGTAAAAAATACAATAGCAAAAGGAGATTATTATGAAAAAATTTAAAAAGTATCTTCTTGTTACCGCTGCCTGTGTGTTCTGTCTGGCAATGACCGGATGTGGAAATAATGATAACGCTTCAACCAGTGGTAACAACAAAAACGACAATGTAGTAAGCGACGTGGCGGATGATGTTGGCGATGCAGCAGAAGATGTGGCAAATGGTGTCGGAGATGCAGTTGACGACCTTGTGGGAAACGGCGGTTTTGAAAACTACACCGATGCCCACGACTATTTCCTTGATACAATGGGCTCTTATCATTCCGATGCAAAATTTGAGCTGCGGGATGAGGACCAGAATCTGAATGATTATCAGGAAGGCTCTAAGGGTTATCACTTCTACCTATACGATACCAGCAAGAATACAGAGGGCGAAATGTTTGGCGAATTTTTTGTAGACGCCACCTCCGGTATGATTTACAAGAAGGGTGAAAATGGCAAAGTAACCGAATATCCTGGAAATACCAACAATAACGACTCTGCCAGCCAGAACAATAATAACAGCACCCAAAATACAAAGAGCTCAAACAATACAAATACTACAAAATAAAAAGACTGGAAAGCATTCCACATATAAAAGACTGCACATACTGCCTTGCAAATATGTGCAGTCTTTTATAATTCGTTATAATAAATGGGAATTACTTATGATTTTATCCACAAAAAACTTGCTTTTTTTACTATTAGCTAATATGATACATATATATGTAAATCAAGAGAACGATTTCACAAATTATAGAATAGAAGGGAAGGAATTTAAATGGAACAGACACCAATTATCGTAATCGGTCACAAAAATCCCGATACTGACTCTATTTGTTCGGCAGTTGCATACGCAAACCTGAAAAACCTGTTGCAGCCCGGCCGCTATGTACCAAAGCGTGCCGGTCGTATTAACAATGAAACAGCCTTTGTTCTGGACTACTTTAAAATAGATACCCCTGATTTAATTGAAGATGTCAATACCCAGGTTATGGATATTGAATACCGCAAAACACCAGGCGTAAAGGATAATATTTCAATAAAAGCCGCCTGGAAGATGATGCGGGAATTAGATGTTGTTACCCTTCCCATTGTGGAGCGCAATAACATTTTAGAGGGAATTATCACCATTAATGATATTGCAAAATCCTATATGGATGATTTTGAAAGTGATGTCATTTCCAAGGCAAAAACCCCCTATGCTAATCTGGTGGAAGTATTAGAGGGCACCCTGGTATCGGGGAATCCACACAACCACATTATAAATGGCAAGGTAATTATCGGGGCCGCCAACCCACATTTAATTGAAAATATGATTTCCAAGGATGACATTATGATAGTTGGTGACCGCGTAGATACACAAATCTGTGGTATCGAAATGGGGGTGGGCTGTCTGATTCTCTGTCTGGACGCCCCTGTAAATCCACTGGTGCTCCAGCTGGCGGAAGAACGGGAATGCAGCGTTATCACCACAAAGCTGGATACCTATACCGTCACACGCCTCATCAATCAGAGCATCCCTGTCAAATATTTCATGAGAAAGGATAACCTGATTACCTTCCAGCTGGATGAAACGGTGGAAGCCATCAAGGAAATCATGTCGAAAAAACGCCACCGTGATTTTCCAATTGTGGATGACTGGGGACATTACTACGGTATGGTATCCCGCCGTAACTTACTTGCCCTCCGCAAGAAAAAAGTAATATTAGTGGACCACAACGAAAAATCCCAGGCTGTAGACGGAATTGAGGATGCGGAAATCTGTGAGATTATCGACCACCACCGCCTCGGTTCTCTCCAGACCATTTCCCCTGTCTATTTCAGAAACCAGCCCGTAGGTTGTACCGCAACCATCATATACCAGATGTATCAGGAAAACAACCAGCCCATCAGCAAGGAAATTGCCGGAATCCTGTGTGCAGCTATTCTTTCTGACACCCTGCTTTTCCGCTCTCCAACCTGTACCCCGCTGGACAAAGCATGTGCACAGCAGCTGGCAAAAATTGCAGAGATTGATATGGAAGCTTTTGCCATGGAGATGTTTGAGGCTGGAAGCAGTTTGAAGAACAAAACACCGGAAGAACTGTTTAATCAGGATTATAAGGCATTTCAGGTGGATAAAATGGGAATCGGCGTCAGTCAGGTCAGTTCCATTAACCAGCGGGAGTTGGACAACGTAGCTGCACTGATGCAGGAATATGTACCTGCTGCGCTTCCTTCCATGCCGACCCAGCTTGTTTATGTTATGTTAACCAATATCCATGACCAGCGTTCCGACCTGTTAGCCTTTGGAGCCGATGCAGAAAAATATGCGGCTGAAGCATTTCATGTAGAAGCAGACAGAAATATCTGCCACCTGCCCGGCGTTGTCTCCCGTAAAAAACAGGTTGTACCCGCACTGGTCAGCCGGCTTCAGGAAGAATTATAGAATGGTAAAAACAGAAACCTTTCCTATACTCTTTCATATACTAAGAGTATAGGAGGTGTACTATGTGCCAGATATGTAAATTAAGCAATACTGCAAAAGATTATTTAAGCGAATTCTACTGTATTCTGGATAGAATGATACAGGGCATGACCCAGGCTGAACTGACAGACAGCATTTCTTATAACTTTATTGTTCAGATGATTCCCCACCACCAGGCTGCCATTGAAATGTCGGAAAACATTTTAAAATACACCACATGGGTTCCCTTGCAGAATATTGCCACACAGATTATAACAGAACAGACAAAAAGTATAGAAGATATGGAAAAAATCAAATGCTCCTGT
>JAXVOW010000113.1:0-9829 GCA_037301995.1 bacterium
TTTTCCCAAAGTCCCCATCCTGCTTTAAGTAACGCTTCAGGGAAGCATCATCCAAATCAATTTCCCAGTTCTCACAGCAGGAATCCTCACAGATTCCACCAATACAATGAAAATCCCCATAATAGGATACTGTTCTATATCTCATCTGCCATTCCTTCTTTTCTACAACACTGCATATCCCACACAGCCATGGATTCCCTTACAATCTGCTTTTTCCCACAGGCAATTTTACAAAATGGGTTCCTGTCATTTCTCCTTCCATAATCCGGTAAATATTCTCCGGATTATTGCCATGGGCAATATGCATATCCATACCATGATTCACCGCATATTCGGCAGCCTCTAACTTCGTCACCATTCCACCGGTTCCCCTGTTTGAGCCCGAACCCGAACCCAGCGCCTTAATCTCATCCGTAATCCTCTCTACCCTGTGAATCAGCTTTGCCTCAGCATTGTTATAGGGATTACTATCGTAAAGCCCCTCAATATCGGACAGGATAATCAGCCTGTCTGCCTCACAAAGCTTGGCAACAATAGCAGAAAGCATGTCATTGTCACCAAAAACCTTTTTTTCCGATTCAATCTCCGCATGGCTCACCGAGTCATTCTCATTGACAACCGGAATCATACCGCTTTCCATCAACGCCTCAAATGTATTCTTCAAATTTCTCCGTTTTTCTTTTACTGCAATGTCCTCTGCCGTAAGCAGAATCTGACCTACAATGTTGCCATATTCGCCAAAGCACTTGTCATAAATGTGCATCAGTTCACACTGCCCCACTGCAGCTGCCGCCTGTTTCATACACACATTCTGTGGCTTCATGGGAAGCCGCATCTTATTTACTCCAACCGCTATCGCCCCGGAGGATACAAGTACCACCTGGTGACCGTCATTGTGCAGTGAGGATAATACCTGTGCCAGTTTATCAATCGTGCGGAAATTAAGCGCTCCGTTTTCTCCTGTTAATGTCGAGGTTCCCACCTTAACCACAATCCGCTGTTTCTCCATGTCTTACTCCTTCAAATGTAAAAGCTTTCAAATATTTTCTTTTGTAATTCCCTGTATACCAGTCACGATTTTTTCAATTCCAGTTCAAGCCTTTCCTGCTTTATCACATTCAAAAACCGCCTTCTTATCTCAAAATCCGGGTCAGCTCCCAGCTGTGCCATCCTGTCCTCTGTAATAATGCCTCCTGCCATGGAGAAATGTCCACCTCCGCCGCCAAGCCCATCCAGAGCCTTCTGGGTAATGGTTCCGGCATGATAAACAGCCGTCTCATTTCTTACAGAAAACTTATAACCGCCATTACGGACGACATATACTACGGAAAATTCCACGATATCCAGTCCTAAAATAAAGTCGGAAATCATCGCAATAAGACCGTCAGGGCAGTCAAAGGAAATCTTCGCAAAGCCCACGTTCTCATAAATTTTGATGTTGCGGATTGCCTCACCATATGCATGTAAATCCTCAATCTCCATATTGTTATTATACATGGAAATAATCTTCTGGTTGTCTGCCAGCTTATGCAGATGGGCAAACATCTCAATATCAAAGTCTGTTACGCCCCTGTTAAAGGAATCTGTATCCATCTTAATTCCATATAACAGGGCAGTGGCAGTATTCGTATCTAAAGTTGTATCACTCTTAATAAAATAATCCGTTACAATGGAGCAGCATGCGCCGCAAATCCTGATATCACTGTATTCATACGCACATGGTATCATGGTAGGATGATGGTCAATACACGCCACCTCATCCCCCACAAAATCCGTAATATTAGAATTATATTTCTGGGCATCAATGGTAACGATATAGTCTTTTTCCACCATATGGGGCAAATCATCAATATGTACCACCTCAATGCCAAATTCCTCAATCATGCGCTTTGTACTGTTCTTTTCAATTTTACCGGCATAGCAGATTGTGGCATCCACCCCATTTGCCTTCAGGAACACCTGCATGCCAAATGCTGCCGCCAATGCATCCGGGTCTGGAAAATTATGGGTCTGCAAATAAACCATATGATTTTTTAATAAATTTACCAGTCTTCTCCAGTCCATTGGATACCTCCAATTCTTTTAATTTACTAATTTGTTATCATATCACAAGCTGTGCAGATTAACAATATTTTCATGAAAATATCTGTTTCTTTTCCAAAAAAAACACCTGTTTTCGTGAAAATTTATTAAAATTCCTCCCTGCATAACTCTGTTCATTTATCACATACTAGAATAAAGCATATTTTATCAAAAATCAAATTTATATGAACAGAAATGGAGAACAATATGGAACAGATTGTCTATATTAAAGCCCCCCAATGCATTAAAATAACAAAGCCTGATGTTACCCTGCAGGATTTTCTGACAATTTACACCACAGAGGAAAGCTTAAAGAAAGAGCTTGCGTCAATCCCCTTCTACTCCTTTACAGAAGGCAGAAAGGAACAGGTTGTGGTATCTGTCTTAAAGGTAATAGAGACAATAGCGGAACACTTTCCGGATGCCGACATTGAAAATCTGGGGGAGGGTGATTTCATTTTATCCTACCAGCCCCAGGATAAACACGAAAAAGTCAAGGAACACCTTTTTACCTTTTTCATATGCATGGTAGCCTTCTTTGGTGGCGGCTACGCCATCATGGCATATAACACAGATGTAGGGGCAAAGGAGCTGTTCACCTACCTCTCCATGCTGTTTTTAGGGAATCCCAAGTCCGGTGTATTGTGGATTGCGATTGCCTATGCCATCGGTCTCACAGCGGGAATGCTGTTATTCTTCAACCATCTTGGCAGCAAAAAAATCACCTCGGACCCCACCCCTTTGGAGGTGCAGATGCGGTTATATGAAAAGGATGTCAGCACAACCATAATCAAGGATGTGAGCCGCCGGGGCGAAAGCATCGATATAAAACAATAGAAAGGATTAACCGTTATGCATATTTTAAATTACGCATTCCTCACCATTGGAGGATTTGCGGCAGGCTTTGTTACTGCTGCCGCCTATGTGGCATTTATCGCTATGCTGGGCATTTTCCCCAAATTTGCAGAGAGAACAAAAACCGCCGGCAAATGCATCCTCTATGAAAACTGTCTGATACTCGGTATCCTGACGGCTGTCTTTCTGCAATTTTTTGCCTCCTACGCCTCCGCCGGTATGGGAGAAAATATGCTGCCGCCTGCCTGGCTTGGAATTGCCCTGCTGGTACTGATTGGACTGTTTGGAGGTATTTATATCGGTTTTTTAATCGGCGGGTTATCTGAGGTGTTAAATGTAATACCAATTTATGCCAGAATAACCCATATTACAAAACGAATCAGCTATGTCATTTTCTTTCTTGCCCTGGGGAAAGGGCTGTTCACCCTGCTTCAGTTTCTTGTGTTAGATGCATAATTATTCCAAAGCACCACATAATAAGAACAGCGCAAAAATGTACAAAATAAAACATAAATAAAAACAACCAATTACAGGAGGGATTACCTTGAAACAAAAAATCAGTAATGAAGAATACAATGAATATGTAGAACAGATTACGCCTACCTATAATGTCTGGAAAAATTGCTTTCATGCATTCTGGGTCGGCGGACTTATCTGCGTCATAGGAGAACTCATATTTGCTTTTTTCAAAAATAAGATGGGTATGAGCCAGGATGATGCCGCAGGCTTTGAATCCATGCTGCTTGTACTGATAAGCGTAATATTGACCGGTTTTAATGCTTACGGACACATTGCACGTCTCGGAGGTGCAGGTGCCTTAGTGCCGATTACCGGCTTTGCAAATTCCGTGGCTGCTCCTGCCATCGAGTACCAAAAGGAGGGACAGGTCTTTGGTATCGGTGTTAAAATCTTTACCATTGCAGGTCCGGTTATCCTTTACGGCATCTTTACCAGCTGGGTACTGGGGCTTATCTATTACTTCGGAGGCATGTTCGGATGGTGGTAACTCAAAAATGCTCCACCGGACCATTTTCTCATATGCCTGGCAACAGAAATTCCGGCTGATAGAAAGCTCTGTCAGCCGGAACAAATTTATGGTAATGTATCACACAACACCCGTATATTGATTAGACACCTATCCGAAGAAGTTATATTTATTCATTTCAAAGGAGTCATAAAAGGACTCTCCCTTCGCATTATACTGGCTTGACACACTTGCCACAGCTGCCTGGGCATTTTCTGATACCCGGCTGCTGATATAAACTGCCTTTTTTGTAAACTCCGATTCGCTTCCGAATACCTCTTTTAATGTATCATAATCCGTTTTTTCCAATGCTTTTTCATCTACTGTAAGAGAACCATCCTTGTTCTGGGTAATACCAACCGACTTGAGCTGCTCTGCGCTTCCCGCTGCCGCCCCCTTCAATTCTTTGTAATAGAAGCTGTTCAACGAGCCATCCGCCTCTTTTATAAGTTCCAGTGTCTGGTTATAGGACTCTATCATATCTTTTACTTGAGAAATAATATCCGTTGTCTCCTTATTCTCTTCCGCC
The DNA here is from genome assembly GCA_037301995.1 of bacterium. Taxonomy (GTDB): domain Bacteria; phylum Bacillota; class Clostridia; order Lachnospirales; family Lachnospiraceae; genus CAG-590. Next base: position 4,491 of record JAXVOW010000113.1, read on the forward strand.
TTGCCAAACAGGGAATCTTCCCCGGTCTGCGCTAATTTTGAGGCAGCCTCCTGTAAGTCCTCTGACGCATTTCCAAGCTCCCGGGCTTCCTTCTGCATAGCAGCTACTTTTTTTGCATTCTGATTTTGATTCAATGCATCCAACAGATTGGAAGAAGTATTCTGATTGTTCAGTGCCTCCAGCAGACTTCCCTGTGCCACCGGAATGCCTGTCTCTCTTGTGGTCTGTGCCAGCATTGATGTAGTAATACGCATAATCTGTCCTCCTTAATCCAATGTAAACATCTATTAATAGTATCGGGCTTTCCTGGCAATAAGTCCATAAAGACTGCACAAAACGACTATTTAATTCTCCTTCTTAATAAATTCCAGAAATTCCGTTTCCGGCAGTGGCCGCGAAAAATAATAGCCCTGAATATATTTAATGCCCAGTGCCTTCATTGCCTCAAACTGCTCCCTTGTCTCAATGCCCTCTGATACAATCTGCAGATTCATGCCATGAATCATATGCATGGCCGCATCCATAACATATTTTGCCTTACCGTTTTCAAAATAGGCATTGGTCATATCCCTGTCAAATTTAACAATTTTTACTGGCATATCCACAATATAATTCAGATTTGACTGTCCGGTTCCAAAATCATCCAGTGAAAATTGCACGCCCTGCTCCATCAGCTGTCCCATATTATCCAACAGGGTTGCCTTAGCTGTCAGAGAAGCGGATTCCGTAATTTCCAGATTAATCCGGGACGGTTCTACCCCGTATTCTCTCATAATCTGTATGTAATCATCCCCCAGATTGGGATACGCACACTGTACCACGGACAAATTCACCTCAATATAGTGCAGCCCGTACCTGGAAATATCCTGTTCCTTTAAAAACCGGCAGACCTTTTCAAACACTACCTCTCCTAATTTAATTATCAGACCGTTTTTCTCCGCCACACTTATAAATTCCCCCGGCGGGATTAAGGTTCCCTCATCATCTCTCATGCGCACCAACGCCTCCGCAGAGCTGAAGCTCTGCTCCTCTGTGGAATAAATAGGCTGGTAAAATACCTCAATACGGTCCTTTTCAATGGCATCCAGAATAAGCTGCTCGGTCTCTTTTTCCTCATACATATCCACAACCATGGAACTGTCGACGGTTATAAAATTATTATCTGTGTAATTTCTGCTGTTTTCCCTGATATAACGGAGCAGATAGGAGATATCCTTAGCACTGGAAACCATCTGCAAATCCGCAATAAAAATCTCATGAGGACGTAATATAACAGAGCCCTCCTTACCCCAGCCTGCATTAAATCTGACCCTCAACAGCTTTACAATATCCTGCGCATAATCCGGGTCTTCAAACAGTAATACAATTTCGTCCTCTGCATTCTTAAACACATGGGTCTCAGGAATATTGGCAAGATACCGGCTGACCTCCATGCTTAAGTTCTCCATCATATCCTCCTGTAAATTTTGCTGGAATAAGCTCTCAAAATACAGGCACAGAATCGAAAAGCTCTTTCCCTCCACATACAATTGCTGGGTATACTCCACAAAGGCATTCTGGTTAAACAGCCCTGTTCTTTTATCCAGATTCTGCTCGGGATTTTCCAGCTTTAAATACAGCACCATAATACCAATGGCAAATGCATATCCAATAATTAAAATACTCTTATCCACAAACTGGACAATTGCGGCAGACACCCAGACCGCCATCCAGATAAATACCGCCTCACGTCTTCTCGCATTTATTCTGTTCTTATGCTTTATTACGGAGTAGGTATTTATTATAACAACACTCAATGCAAACCCATAGGTAGCCATTGCACTGGGACCATAGGTATAGACGTCCTTCCCCTGTGCATCACAATGTATGTAAATTGGCAGTGCATAAATTAAAATTGCACAAATGCCTGCAAGCACAATATATTTTTTAATGAACCTCTGGTATCTTCCATCTCTGGAATAAAGGTCTGTATAAATGTATAAGAGGCTGCTCAATGCCACTCCAATCATGGATACAAGATAGGTTTTACAAATAAATTTCACAAGATATATAGGCAGCTTATCCATATTAACGATGGCAATAACAGAAAGAATATCCATGGAAATGGAAACTACCGTTACTGCAAATGCTCTTCCATATGCTTTCTCCGTATTCAGATTTACTTTTTCCTGCCGCCTGTAAAACAAAAAGAGCACAAGCAGCACTATCATTCCACAACACTGAGTCTGAATATTCATAAAGTAATTTTTCTCCCTATTTTATAATAATTGGTATTTTAACATATGGTCTTACAAAACACTAGTAAATATTTCCCAGGATAGGTAATTGCGAAACTTTTTATTTTATACAACGTGCGGTTTCTAAAACAGAGTTTCGCAATTGACTGTTTTCCAGAAAAAGAAAAGAGTTCTGGATAATTCCAAAACTCCTTCCTGATAAGTTCTATGTTTTTCTGTATCTTTGCGATTATTCCACTGTGCTGTCCTTTGATGCATAGTAGTCTTCAAAAAGCTTGTTGGTTGCAGCCAGTGTATCCTGTGAAATTCCAGGAAGCGTACCGCCCCATGCCTTTTCTGCCAGCTTATATCCTTTTTCCACAGCCGCCTGCATTTCTTTCATTTTCTCCACATCATCACCGGCAAGGGCGCTGGCAAAATCGAACAGACGCTGTGAAGTCTGCTTCACGCCATAATACCCATCCTCTGAAATATCCTTCTGTGCCTGGGCTTTTGTCTCTGCATCAACGGTATAGTTGCCGCTGGCAAGAAATCTCCAGATATTATTTGCCTTTCCATATGCATTGGTCTGCTGTGACATCATCTTGCTGACCAGATTTACCAGGCTGCTTTCTCTGGACGCCTGGTCTGCCTTAAGCTGCTGAACCAATGCTGCCCGCTCCTCTTTGCTCATTTTGTTGACAGAATAAGCTGCCTTGCTGCTCTCTCCGGAAGACTTTTCATAGACAACCGCCTCAGAAGCCTTATCACTGGCAGTTGTCGCAGTCTTTGAAGCTTCTGCCTGAGATGCACTGCTTACCTTCTCTTCGCTGTCCGTCCAGACTGTTGCACCATATCCGGCTGCATAGCTGTTAACATTTCCAATTTCCATTTGCATTCCTCCTTGATTCTTTCTTCGTAATCCTTTACTTTGAAAATTTGTATATATGTATTATATCGGATAAGGATATAATATCCCAATAGAAACAGCATAAAAAGACTATAAAACCATGAAAAAGTCATCCATTTAAATGAACTCCGCTTGCTGATACCACCGCCACATCTGTTCCCAGATTGTCCGTAATATAAATCTGGTAAAAACAGTTCCGCCTTCCATCCTTTAGCAGTCTGCTCTCACCATAGAGAATATCTCCTTTTGCCGTACCCAGATAGCTAATCTGGCTTACGGTTGTCACCGTTACCGGCTGCTTAAAATTCGTAGCCACAGCAAACACAAAATCAGCCAGGGTAAACACCACCCCACCCATAATGTGTCCGGTGGCATTCCGGTGCCTGTCATCCAGCTTTAAGCTGCATTTCGCATAACGCTCTCCCACCTCTTCAATTTCAATTCCTGTGGTCACCATGGCATATCTGTCCTTGATGAAAAATTCCCTTGCTTCCTCTAATTCTGTCAATGTGATTCCTCCAAAAGTAATTATAATCTTTCACAATTATACCACCTTCCCGGCACAAAAACCACTGACATTTCCACTGAATTTTATTGTACAGTGTAAACTGCTCCATATCCCTGCTGTCAATTTTCTCCCTTGTACAGGCTGTATTCCATTTTCACCTTCTGGTACCGGGACTTCGGTACGGACAGCTCCTCCCCTGTAGTGAGATGCATGATGTAGCTGCTTATCTTCTCTACATACTGCATATTTACCAGAAAGCTCTGATGGATTCTCACGAAATCCAAACCTGCCAGCTCTTCCTCAATCTCATTCAGCTTCCGGTAAATATTATAGTTTCCCTGCTTGGTATAAAACACATTTTTATGTTTATTTGTTTCAATATAAATAATATCATCCACCTTAAGTATTGTTTCACCCTCCACAAACGGGAACTGTACTGTCCGGCTTTCCTTTGCAAATTCTCTCAAAATACCCTCCATATATTGTGGTTATTTCCTTTATCTTCTATACTATATTAGTATCGGTTTGCCTGCCAGCATTTATCAACCCCAAGAGCACGAAACGACCATTTCCACCTCTTCAACGCTCTGAATTTTTCTGTTTTCCTATATTATATATCGTGCCGGTAATAACTCTCCCTCATCTTCAGCAAAATCTTCTTCTCCATCCGGCTGACCTGTACCTGGGAAATCCCCACCTCCTTCGCAATTTCCGTCTGGGTCTTATTTTCAAAATATCGCAGCTTAATTATTGTCTGTTCCATATCATTTAAGCCCTTAAGCAGACCTTCTATCACCATCTGGTTTAACAGGCTTTCATTTTCATCCTTCTCCGAGGCAAGCTTATCTATCAGATAAACCGCATTTCCATCATTCTGATAAATGGTTTTATGGATGGACTCCACCTCTACATTTACTTCCAGGGAAGCAACAATTTCTTCCACGTCAATTTCCAGCAGCTCGGAAAGCTCTTCTAACTTGGGTTCTATTCCAGTCCGGTTAATAATCTCTTCCCTTGCCTTTTTCACCTTATATGCAGTCTCCTTTAACGTCCTGCTCACCTTTATCATACCGTCATCCCGTAAAAACCGTTTTATCTCTCCACTAATCATAGGAACGGCATAGGTAGAAAATTTCACATCATAAGATAAGTCAAATTTGTCTATGCACTTCATCAGCCCGATGCATCCTATCTGGTACAGGTCGTCCAATTCATAGCCTCTTCCCATGAATCTTCTCGCCACTGCCCACACTAATCCCAGATTCTCTGTCACAAGCTGCTCTTTTGCGTCCTGGTTTCCCTCTTTTGCAAGCTTTAATAATTCTAAAGTCTTGTCCATGACGCCTCCTGCTATTTTATTTCATTCACTGAATTTCCTTCCTGCTTTCCTTTTTCCTGATGCTCCCCCTTTGTTTTCACTTCCCACTTGTCCGGTTCCTGTGCAATCACCTTCCGCATGGTTACCACGGTTCCTTTTCCAACCGTAGATTCCACAAATAATTCATCCATAAATGCTTCCATAAATGCAAAGCCCATACCGGAACGCTCCAGCTCCGGCTTCGAGGTATACATCGGTTCCATGGCTTTTTCAATATCTGCAATTCCCACTCCATAATCTGTCACAATAACCGTAACCGTATCCTCCACAATCCGCGTTTCAATCCGTATTCTTCCATCCCTGTTTTCATATCCATGAATGATGGAA
>JAXVOW010000114.1:0-1677 GCA_037301995.1 bacterium
AGGATATAGATGTAATTTGGAGGAGACAGTATGGCAGTATATGAAGATGAGATTTCGGGTATTCAGAAGGCGGCAATTCTTTTGATTTCTTTGGGACCTGAAAAATCTGCAAGTATATTTAAACATTTAAAAGAGGATGAGATTGAATCTCTGACACTGGAGATAGCAAATACAAGAAGTGTTCCTCCAGATTTAAAGGAAAGAGTGCTGGAGGAGTTCTACGAGGTATGTCTCGCCCAGCAGTATATTGCAGAGGGTGGTATCGGATATGCAAAGGAGCTGCTTGACAAGGCCCTTGGAGAAGAGAAAGCGAAGGATGTGATTGGAAGGCTTACGGCATCGTTGCAGGTGCGTCCTTTTGAATTTGTGCGCAAAGCAGACCCGTCCCAGCTGCTCAATTTTATACAGGACGAGCATCCGCAGACTATCGCGTTGATTCTGGCGTATCTGCCATCAAGCCAGGCGGCGGCAGTGGTTGGTGCGTTACCGCCTGAAAAACAGGCGGATGTGGCAAGGCGTATTGCATTGATGGACCGTACCAGTCCCGATGTCATTAAAGAGGTGGAAAAGGTTTTGGAGAAGAAATTATCCTCCCTTGTCAATCAGGATTACACCATTGTGGGTGGTGTGGATGCCATTGTATCTATTTTAAATACGGTTGACCGCAGTACAGAAAAACATATTATGGAAACTCTTGAGATTGAAGAGCCTGAACTGGCAGATGAAATCCGCCGCAAGATGTTTGTATTTGAGGATATTCTCAGTCTGGATAACCGTGCCATTCAGACCGTTCTGCGTGAGGTCGACAACAGTGAGCTTGCAATTGCGCTTAAAAATGCCAATGATGATGTACAGAACTGTATCTTCAGTAATCTGTCATCCCGTCTTGCAACTATGATTAAGGAAGATATGGAATATATGGGTCCGGTAAGGCTGAAGGATGTAGAGGATGCACAGCAGAAGATTGTAAATATAATAAGAAAGTTAGAAGATACTGGAGAAATTGTTATCTCCCGTGGTGGAGGTGACGAGATTATTGTCTAATTTAATCAAATCCGGGTTTGTAGCATTTTCTCAGGATAATAAGCTTGTCATTGATGCAAATGAGAGCAAAATCATAAAGGCAATCGATACGGTGGCGGATGAGGTTACTGCCGGAAAGGAAGATTCTGTTGAGGAGGCTTTAGCCGAAGCCTTTATCAGAGATGCGGAACTGGAAGGAATGGATTTCGGAGAGGATGTACTTACAATGGATACATCGGAGCTTCCGGATTTATCCGGTTCTGTGCAGGGACTGAACCAGGTGGCTGAGAAGGTGATGAAGTCTGCCAAAAGTGAGGCGGAGTCAATTGTAAGCCAGGCGCATGACGAGGCGGAGCAGATGCGGGCGGCTGCCTATGATGAGGCGGAGAGTATTAAGCAGCAGGCGAGAGAGGAAGGGTATCATGCAGGCTTTGACGAGGGAATGCAGAGTGCCCGGAAGGAAATTCAGGAAAAGTCGGATGCTTTGGAAAGACATCTGCAGGAAGCAAAGCTTCAGCTTCAGGAAAAAGAGGCAGAGCTGATAAGGGATACAGAGCATAAAATGGTAGATTTGCTGTGTCAGTTTATTCCGTCCATAACCGGTGTGGTGATTGAAAACCAGAGAGATGTCCTTTTATATATGATAAATACTGC
>JAXVOW010000115.1:0-7779 GCA_037301995.1 bacterium
TCAGAAATAGCACAGGATTTTATTGATTTTATCTTAAGTGATGATGGTCAGGCAATCATTGATGAAGAGGGTTATATCAGCGTTGAGTCAGGAAAGAAATATGAGGCATCCGGCAAAAAAGGAAAAATTACTCTTGCAGGTTCCACTTCTGTATCTCCTGTAATGGAAAAGTTAACAGAAAAATATAAAGAGTTAAATCCGGATGTGACAACAGAAATTCAGCAGACAGGTTCTTCTGCAGGTATTGAATCTGCCACAGAAGGTGCATGTGATATCGGAATGTCTTCCCGGGAATTAAAGCCGGAAGAGCTTGAAAGCTTAGAGGAGATTCAGATTGCAATGGATGGTATCTGCGTTATCGTAAACAATAACTCTACGGTAGAAGATTTAACAGCAGAGCAGATTAAGCAGATTTATGTAGGTGAAATCACAGACTGGTCTGAATTAAATTAAATTCTTGCCTGAAAGGAAAGAGTAAAGGAATTTCACTGTCACTTCTAAAATGTACCATGACTTAAAAGTGATAGTGAAATTTTCATTGCTTTCTCTGCAGCAGGAGTCTGGAAAGGAGAAAAACTTGAAGAATAATATATCAGAAAAGGTAATGCACGGTGTATTTCTGGTAAGTGCATGCGCATCGATATTAGCGGTAGCATTAATCTGCTTGTTTATTTTTGCAAATGGTGTCCCGGCAATTTTTGAAATATCACCGGGTAAATTTTTGGGAGGGACTTCATGGAAGCCGTTAGAGGGCTTGTTTGGAATTCTTCCTATGATTGTGGGAAGTATTTATGTAACTGCCGGGGGCGTGATTTTTGGTGTGCCGGTGGGGATTTTATGTGCGGTGTTCATGGCAAAATTTTGTCCGGAAAAGCCATATAAGGTGATAAAACCGGCAATCGAGCTGTTGGCAGGTATTCCGTCTATTGTATATGGCTTCTTTGGCTTGGTAGTACTGGTGCCCATGGTAAGGAGTTTGTTTGGCGGCAGTGGAAAAAATATTCTGACGGCTTCTATCATGCTTGGAATCATGATTCTCCCAACCATTATCGGGGTTGCCGAATCTTCTATCCGGGCTGTGCCGGAGAGTTACTACGAAGGCGCTCTGGGACTGGGTGCAACCCATGAGAGGGCAGTATTCTTTGCAGTGCTCCCGGCGGCAAAATCAGGAATCCTTGCCGGGGTAATCCTTGGTATCGGACGTGTCATTGGCGAAACTATGGCGGTTGTCATGGTTGCCGGAAACCAGGCGGTTATGCCAACCTCCCTTTTAGGAGGTGTAAGAACCCTTACCTCCAATATTGTGCTGGAAATGGGATATGCGTCAGGCTTGCATAAGGATGCATTGATTGGTACAGCGGTTGTATTGTTTGTATTTATACTGATTATCAATTTAAGCTTTTCAGCAATTAAGAAAAAAGGAAGGGATTAATTATGGAAGCAGTACAGGATGTAAAGGAAAAGGATATGGATGTAAATGAAATTCGGGGAATCAACCGGCAGACCTTTGCCCAGAAAATGAGGGCATATAAAAGACAGCCATTGTCTTTGCTTTTATGGCTTTTAGTGGTGGCAGCCGCCATCATTACAGTAGGGGTGCTGTTGTTTTTGATTGGTTATATACTGGTCAAGGGTATTCCCAATATTAAACCTGAGCTGTTTGAGTGGGAATACAATACGGACAATGTATCCATGATGCCAGCCATGATTAATACCCTGTATATGACGGGCTTAACCCTGCTAATGGCAGTCCCGGTGGGTATATTTTCTGCCATCTACTTAGTGGAATATGCAAAGAGAGGAAATAAACTGGTCAACATCGTGAGAGTAACCACAGAGACCTTACAGGGTATTCCATCTATTGTATTTGGACTATTCGGTTATTTGATGTTTTGTATTGGATTAGAATGGGGATACACCCTGCTGGCAGGTGCCATTACACTGGCAATTATGGTTTTGCCGGTTATCATGAGAACCACAGAGGAGGCGTTGCTGTCTGTGCCGGATTCCTATAGGGAAGGAAGCTTTGGACTGGGAGCCGGAAGACTGCGTACTGTATTTAAAATCGTACTGCCGTCAGCAATGCCTGGTATTTTTTCAGGAATCATTCTTGCGATTGGTCGTATTGTGGGAGAAACCGCCGCATTGATTTTCACCGCGGGAACCGTGGCAACGGCAGCCACCGGACTTTTTGATTCCACCAGAACCCTGGCGGTACATATGTATTGTCTGTTAAGTGAGGGCTTGTATATGGAGCAGGCATATGCGACAGCTGTTATTCTTCTGGTGATGGTGCTTTTGATTAACGCATTTTCAAGCCTTATCGCTAAGAAATTTACAAAAAACTAAGTAATTATTTACTGTCAAATAGAAGTTTGTTAGGAAGACCGATTAATTCGGGAGAATGGAGAATTTAACTATGGACAAATTTACAATAGAAAATCTGGAATTATATTATGGAGATTTTAAAGCCTTAAAGGGAATCAATATGCATATTCCAAAAAATGAGATATCTGCATTTATCGGACCTTCCGGCTGCGGGAAGTCTACTTTTTTAAAGTCATTAAACCGGATGAATGACCTGGTGGAGGGATGCAAGATTACCGGAACGGCACTGCTTGACGGAGAAGATATTTATGGAGATATGGATGTCAATCTGCTCCGGAAAAAGGTAGGTATGGTTTTTCAGAAACCGAATCCATTCCCAATGAGTGTATATGACAATATTGCATTTGGTCCCAGAACACACGGAATACATTCAAAGGTAAAGTTAGATGAAATTGTGGAGAAATCTCTTCGGGATGCGGCAATATGGGATGAATTGAAAGACCGTCTGAAAAAAAGCGCATTAGGATTGTCTGGTGGACAGCAGCAGCGGCTTTGTATCGCCAGGGCATTGGCAGTACAGCCGGATGTACTCCTGATGGATGAACCGACCTCAGCGCTTGACCCGATTTCAACCTCTAAAATTGAGGATTTGGCAGTGGAGCTGAAAAAGGATTACACCATAGTCATGGTAACCCATAATATGCAGCAGGCGGCACGTATTTCTGATAAGACGGCATTTTTCCTATTGGGAGAAGTGATTGAATATGATGATACTGAAAAATTGTTCTCAAGCCCTAACGACAAGAGAACAGAGGATTATATTACAGGAAGGTTTGGTTGATTATGCGGAATCGTTTTGACTCACAATTAGAATTACTGAATAAAGAGCTGATAGAAATGGGGGCGCTTTGCGAGGAACTGATTGAACTGTCGAAAAAAGCGTTATCAGAGGAACATGATTATCTGGAAGCGGCAAAGGCGAAAGAAACAGAAGTGGACAGGATGGAAAGTGATATAGAAAGTCTCTGTATGAAGCTGCTTTTAAAACAGCAGCCGGTTGCAAGAGATTTGCGTTCTGTATCCTCTGCCCTGAAAATGATATCCGATATGGAACGGATTGGTGACCAGTCCCTGGATATTATTGAAATTGTGGAGTATGTAAAAAAGTGCGACAAAAAAAGCAAGGCGTGTATTGAAGATATGGCGGAGGCGGCAGGTAAGATGGTGTCAGACAGCGTGGAGGCTTTTGTGAGAAAGGATGCAGAGCTGGCAAAGGCAGTGATAGAGGCAGATGATGGGGTGGATGACCTTTTTGACAATCTGAAAAAACAGCTGATACAGATTATTTCCAGTGAAAAATCAGATGGAGAAATGTATATTGATTTGATTATGATTGCAAAATATTATGAGCGGATTGGCGACCATGCAACCAATATTGCGGAGTGGGTTCTTTATTCCCTCACCGGTACAAAGGTATCTGGAAATAAGGATTCCTGATTTATATTTAACATACATTTAACAATGCACTGTTTGTAAAATAAAATCGGATATTGTAAAATAAGGATAAAGGATAAGGCTTGTATTTCATGTAATGAAACCACAAGCCTATATGCATTGCAGGATGTTGTTAGAATATGGAGGGAATAGCATGATTTATTTATTAGAGGATGATACAAGTATTCAGAATTTTGTTTTATACACATTAAAAAATACAGGCTTTGAGGCAATGGGATTTGAACGTCCCAGCGATTTCTGGAAAAAGATGGAGGAAGAGCTTCCGGAGCTTCTGCTTCTTGATATTATGCTTCCGGAAGAGGATGGAATGGATATTTTAAGAAAGCTCAGGAGCAGCAAGAAGACCAGAAATCTTCCCATTATCATGCTGACCGCAAAGGGAACGGAGTATGATAAGGTATTAGGTCTGGATTCCGGCGCAGATGATTATGTGGCAAAGCCCTTCAGTATGATGGAGCTTATGTCAAGAATCAAGGCATTGCTGCGGAGAAGTGAGACCGTGGAGGAAAAGGCGGATACCTATACCGTTGGTCCGCTTTATGTCAGCATTTCCAAGCATGTTGTAAAGGTAAATGGAAAGGAGATAAATACGCTTACTTATAAAGAATTTGAACTGCTGGCATTGCTGCTGCAAAATCAGGAAACCGTATTTTCGAGGGACCAGATTTTACAGTCTGTATGGGGCTATGATTTTGATGGAGAGAGCAGAACCGTGGATGTTCATGTGAGAACCCTGCGGCAGAAATTAGGGGAAGCCGGCAGGCTGATAGAGACAGTGAGAGGTTTTGGATATAAGCTGTGTAATTCCGTGGACAGATAAGGGAGAAAGCCATTTGCTTGTAAAATATATTAGTTAAAGGGAAAATAAGGTGATAATATGATTAAACGAATTTTTAAAAATACATTTTGGGTATCCATGGTAACCTTATTAATATCCTATGTAATCATAGTGGGTATTTTATATGATTACTTCGACAACCAGATTAAAACAGAGCTTAAGTCAGAAGCGGAATATATAGCTTGCGGCATTGATGCCGTTGGAGAAGAATATCTTACTAATTTTAACCAGAATGTATTCATTAATCAAAATGTTGATACATCGGAAGCCCATAAGAACAGAATTACCTGGGTGGATAAGGATGGAAATGTATTATTTGATTCAGATGTTGAAGAGAAGAAAATGGAGAACCACAAAGACAGGGATGAAATACAGGATGCAATCAAGGAGGGAGAGGGATATGCTGTAAGATATTCCAACACGTTAGACGAGCAGACGGTTTATTATGCGGTGGAGTTAAGGGATGGCTCGGTTCTTCGTGTGTCCAGTGCCTACAATACTGTATTTTCCATTGTGATTGCCATGCTGCAGCCCACAGCATTTCTCGTTTTTCTCATAATCATTTTGTCTTATTTTATGTCAAAGAGTGTAGCTAAAAATATTGTGGCGCCTATCAATGATATGGATTTGTTATACGGTGAGATGGATGAGGAATATGAGGAGTTAGTTCCCCTTTTGAAGCGTATCCGGAAACAGAATATATTGATTGACCAGCAGATGGATGACTTGAGAAGCCAGCAGGCAAAGTTTCAGGCACTTACAGAGCACATGCGGGAGGGCTTTTTGGTGCTTGACCGGAATGAAAAGATTTTGTCCTATAATATGGCGGCAGTGGAGCTGTTAGAGGCATCAAAGGAAATAGATTATACAGGGCAGAATATAGTCAGCTTTGACCGTAACCGGAATGTGAGAGAAGCGGTACAGGAGGCGTTGAAGGGGGTTCGCAGCCAGAGGGATTTGGAGCTGGGAGACCGCATTTACCGGATATTGGCAAACCCGATTATCATAGAAGATGTGGTAAAGGATGAGACTGCTGCCCGGCAGGCACCGAAGGATGTATCCGTTCCGGAAGAGCAGGTGGACGGTGTTATCATTATTGTTTTGGATGAGACCGAAAAGGAAAAGAGGGAACAGCTGAGGAGAGAATTTACCTCCAATGTGTCCCATGAGCTTAAGACGCCCCTGACCTCTATTTCGGGAGTGGCTGAGATAATTATGAATGGAATTGTCAAACCGGAGGATATTCCGGAGTTTGCAAAGAACATATATGAAGAGGCGGGAAGACTGATTGATTTGGTTAATGATATTATTTTCCTGTCCAAATTGGATGAGGAAACGGTGGCTTATGAGACAGAGGAGATACATTTAAGAGAGCTGGCAAAGCAGGTGAAGGAGAGACTGAAAATTCCATGTAAAAATAAAGAGGTCGCCATTCATATTGTGGGGGAAGATGCTGTGATGGAAGGAATCCCTTCCATGATGGAAGAGGTGCTCTATAATTTGTGTGACAATGGAATAAAATACAATAAGCAGGGAGGAAAAGTGGCTGTAACCCTTCATTCCGTTATAGAGGATGGCATTTCAAAAGCAGTTATCACAGTGGAGGACACTGGTATTGGGATTCCATCAGAGGAGCAGGAACGTATTTTTGAACGGTTTTACAGAGTGGATAAGAGCCATTCCAAGGCAATTGGGGGAACCGGGCTGGGACTTTCCATTGTAAAGCATGTGGTTCTGCTCCATCATGGAAATATCGGAATAAAGAGTGAGGCAGGAAACGGAACCACTATCACTTTGGTTTTGCCTGTAAAGCACGAATGCTGAGTGTCAACAGTGACAGTAGAAGAAAAATGAATATAATGGTTGTGAAAATATCCGAAATAGAGTAAAATAGCATATAAGGGAAATCCGTAAGGAAAGGGAGGTATACTTATGATAGAAGTAATATGCTGGCTATTGCTTGCGGCAATCTTCATTGTGTTTGAGATTATCTCACTGGGACTGACCACAATCTGGTTTGCAGGAGGAGCCTTTGTGGCAGCGGTTGCCGGTGCCTGTGGTGCCAATCTGGCGATACAGATTATTTTGTTTGTAGTGGTTTCTGTTATTTTACTGGTGATGACACGGCCGATTGCAGTGAAGCATTTAGATGCAAGGACGGAGAAAACCAATTCAGAGGCGTTGATTGGACAGAAGGCATATGTTTTACAGGAAATCGATAATCTGAAGGAAGTGGGACAGGCGAAGATTAACGGAATGGAATGGACAGCAAGAGCAAAGGAGGATTCCATGATAATTCCGGCAGGTGAGACTGTTAAGGTAATCGGTATCCAGGGTGTTAAGCTGATTGTTGAGACAATAGCCGAAATGGAATAGCTTCCGTTAGTTTAATATTTTTAATGAGAAAAGGAGAAAGATATGAGTATAGGTTTTGGATTTGTTGTTTTTATTTTATTTGTTGCAATCATTGTGATTATGAGCAGTATCCGTATTGTTCCTCAGGCACATGCATATGTTATTGAGCGTCTGGGAACTTATACAGGCACATGGTCCGTTGGCTTACATTTAAAGATGCCAGTGGTTGATAAGGTTGCAAAGAGAGTTACCCTGAAGGAACAGGTTGTGGATTTCGCACCACAGCCGGTTATTACCAAGGATAACGTAACCATGCGGATTGATACAGTAGTATTTTTTCAGATTACAGACCCTAAGCTGTTCTGCTACGGTGTAGAGAATCCGATTATGGCAATTGAGAATTTAACGGCAACTACACTTCGTAACATTATTGGTGATTTGGAGTTAGACCAGACGCTCACATCAAGAGAGACCATTAATACGAAAATGCGGGCTACTCTGGACGAGGCTACGGACCCTTGGGGAATCAAGGTAAACCGTGTAGAGCTTAAGAATATTATACCTCCGGCTGCAATTCAGGATGCCATGGAGAAACAGATGAAGGCAGAGCGTGAGAGACGTGAGCAGATTCTGATTGCAGAGGGTGAGAAAAAATCCGCAATCCTCCGGGCAGAGGGTCAGAAGGAATCCGTTATTTTAGAGGCAGAGGCAGAAAAGCAGTCTGCAATTCTTCGGGCAGAGGC
>JAXVOW010000116.1:0-38514 GCA_037301995.1 bacterium
ATTATTATTTCTCTTTCCCGTTGCTTCGGGTCAGGCGGCAGTATATGAAGTGGGATACAGATATCTTAAAGGATATTTTCAACCTGTCCTTTTTAACCTGTGTCCAGCAGTCGGTGATGAATTTCGGAATTTTGATGGTGCAGGGATTGGTAAACAGCTTTGGAACAGTGGTCATGGCGGCGTTTGCAGCTGCAGTAAAAATTGATACGATTGCCTATATGCCGGTACAGGATTTCGGTAATGCGTTTTCAACCTTTGTAGCGCAGAATTATGGGGCAGGGAAAAACCAGCGGATAAAAAAGGGAATGAAAAGCAGTGTAATCTGTATATTCCTGTTTTGTATCGTTATTAGTTTTTTGGTCTGCTTTTTTGCAAAACCGCTGATGGGAATTTTTATTGATTTGAAAAATGCAGAAGTGATTCAGGTTGGTACGGATTATCTGCGGATTGAGGCAGCTTTCTATTTTGGGATTGGTCTTTTATTTATGCTTTATGGCTATTACCGTGCCATTGAAAAACCCGGAATGTCTGTTGTACTCACCGTTTGCTCCCTTGGAACCAGAGTAGTGTTAGCCTATGTGCTTTCCGGTATACCATCTATTGGAGTGACCGGAATCTGGGCTGCAATTCCAATTGGATGGTTTCTGGCAGATGTAGTGGGAATCTCTTATTATCTTATGCTGGAGAAAAAAGTGCCAAAAGAGAGAATGGAGAGGTAGTCGTATGAAGGTAGTTGTAGCAATGGATTCATTGAAAGGAAGTCTCACCTCCATGGAGGCGGGAAATGCAGCAAAGGAAGGCATTTTACGTGCCATGCCGGAAACAGAGGTGGTAGTGAAACCTCTTGCAGATGGAGGTGAGGGGACGGTGGATGCTTTAATTGAAGGAGAGAAGGCGACAAGGATTACTCTGTCAGTTACCGGGCCTATGGGAGGACAGACAGAGTGCTATTATGGAATTTTAGAAGATGGCAGGACTGCAGTTATGGAAATGGCACAGGCAGCGGGAATTACGCTTGTGGCAGAGAATGAGAGGAATCCAATGCAAGCGTCTACTTATGGGGTAGGAGAAATGATTCGTGATGCAGTTCACAGAGGATGCAGATATTTCATCATGGGGATTGGAGGCAGTGCCACTAATGACGGAGGAATCGGAATGCTGTCGGCACTTGGCTTTCGGTTTTTGGATTCGGAAGGATGCCCTGTTTGTGGTGGTGCCAGTGAGCTTTCGAGGATTGTGTCAGTCAGAGCAGATGAGGTTTTACCAGAACTGGCAGAGTGTGAATTTCAAATTGCATGTGATGTGAGAAATCCCCTTTGCGGTGAGAACGGGGCAACCTATATATATGGATTGCAAAAGGGACTGCCTCATGAACTGTGCGGTGAGGTAGATAAGGGTATGAGGCGCTATGCAGAGGTGGCAGAGGCATTTTGCGGAAGAGCCTGTAAGGATATTCCGGGTGCGGGAGCTGCAGGTGGGCTGGGGTTTGCCTTTCTTGCATTTTTAAATGGTACATTGGTGCCAGGTGTCGAGCTGGTTTTAGAGATAATCCATCTGGAGCAGGAGATAAGGGATGCCCATTTTGTTGTAACTGGTGAAGGAAAGCTGGATGCCCAGACTGTAATGGGAAAAGCGCCTGTAGGGGTGGCAAAAATAGCAAAGCAGTATGGCTGTCCGGTTCTTGTATTTGCAGGGGAAGTGACAGATGAGGCAGAAAAATGTAACGAAGCGGGAATAGATGCATATTTTCCGATTGTAAGAGGGGTGACAAGTATAGAGGATGCTATGAAGCCGGAAAATGCAGAACGCAATATGGCAGACGCAGTGGAGCAGGTGTTCCGGATGATAGCGCTTTTTTACTCAAGTATGAGATAAGAAGAGATTTTTACTACATCTGTCAAAGAAATCCGTATTTATATTGGATTTAGTATACGCTCTTGTGGTATGATAAGAATGGAATGTTCACAAATTACGTGTAAGGTATAAGCCGAACTGGGATGTTTAGATTGATATAGGATAATGCGGAAAATAGAAAATTAGGTAATAAAGAATAACAAGGATAGTTCATAAAAATATTCTTGTTATTTTTTATACATTCCTTTAAAATAAAATTGTTCATATATTGGAGGGAAAGGAGGCGGAATGACCCGAAAAAGAATGAACGTACCCTAAAAAACTTCTTTTAATGGTTTGTTAACATAAGAAAAGGAGTGAATATATGGGGAAAACAGAAGATATAGTGATTGATTATTTATCACAGCCAGAAATAATTGCGGATTTGTTTAATGGTTTTATATTTCATGGGGAACAAATCATTTTACCGGAAATGTTGAAAGAAGCAGACGGAAGAGCAAGGCTTTTGGTGGAGAACAATGTTGGTCAAAAGGGTAAAGATACTTTTGAGGTCATTAGAAAAGAGCGCGATATTGTTAGAGAAGTATCAATTGCTGATAAAAAATTCAGGCTTATGCTATGTGGTGTGGAACACCAGTCTAATATTGACTATTCTATGCCGTTACGGGTATTGGTGTATGATACGTTGGAGTATTTAAAACAGGCAAAGCAGATTGAACAGGAACATAAACGTAAAAAGGATGTATCTGGTAATGAATTTTTGTCTATGTTTACAAGAGAAGATTGTTTGATTCCCACGATTACTATTATATTTTATACAGGAAAAGAAAAGTGGGATGGACCATTGGAATTTACCGGATTATTTGATGATAGCGGATATGTGGATGTGTTGTTACCATATATGGTAAAGGCACCATTGAATTTGATTAGCATTTATAATGTCAAGAATACAGAAAGGTATCATAGTAGTCTGAGACAGATATTCGAACTGTTACCGTTTACAGAAAGTGAGACGGAATTAAATAATTATTTGTTCAATCATCAAAAGGAATATTCTAATATTGACAGAGCAGCTGGCAGATTATTATCATTGTTATTGGATTTGGAATGGGCGGTTGAAGTCAGGCAATCACTAAAGGAGGATAGTATTGACATGTGTAAAGCAATAGAAGAAATGAAAAGAAGCTCGAAGGCAGAAGGGGAACAGGGGATTGTGAGAAATATGCTTAATAAAAAACTATCGCCTGAAGAAGTGGCTGATTTAACAGGAGTACCTTTAGAGACCGTGTTAAAAATAGCGGCAGATTAATATAATCTATGTTACAAAGAGCATTTTTGTGAAAGTAGAAATGCTCTTTGTACATTTTTAAGAGAAAAGCATTATGGATGATATGGTATTCATTCATTTAATTCAAACAAATCCCAATAAAGGTATCGGCTGTGATAAATATATCGAAAAGTGAATGAAAACAGGCTCACCGGGGAAAAATATGGGTTAAAGCTGCCTTATTACATTATAGTTGTAACAGAATGCTTAAGTAATGAAAAAGGAGAGCCATATCAAATGCTGGTGGACAGACAGGAATATCAAAAGGAATTAGAAAATTTTAAGATTGCAACGGAACAGTTTTACGAAAAGGAAATTTCGGTGGCTGCATATAAGGCAATATCCGGAGGCTTTGGCAGTTACGCCCAGAGAGGTGGGGAAAGGAGTATGTTAAGACTCCGTCTGACCGGAGGCGAGATTACGAAGGAGCATCTGCGGTTTATTGCGGATAGCATTGAAAAATACCGGATTGATTTGATTCATGCCACAACCTGTCAGACAATCCAGCTTCACAATCTTACGAAGGAGACGGTCTATGAGCTTGTGGAAGAAGCGTATCAGCATGGAATCTATACCGTGGGCGGTGGCGGCGATTATCCTAGAAATGTGATGTGTTCCCCATTGTCTGGAGTGGAAATGGGAGAATGCTTTGATGTACTTCCCTATGCCAGGAAAGCATCTGAATATCTGCTTCAGATTCTTTTTCAGGTGAAGCTGCCCAGAAAGTTAAAGGTCTGTTTTTCCAATGGAGTAGAGAATGAAACCCACGCCACCTTCCGGGATTTGGGATTTGTTGCAAAGGAAAATCACAAATTTGATGTGTATGCAGCGGGCGGTCTTGGACCAAAGCCTAAAATGGGAGTGCTGGCAGCCTGTGATGTTTCCCCTTCGAATATTTTGTATGTCATCAAAACCATGGTGGATGTCTTTACAAAATATGGAAATTATGAGAATCGTGCCATGTCCCGTTCCAGATTTTTACAGGATACGCTTGGAATAGATGGCTTCCGGAAGATCTTTGGGGAGACACTGGAAAAAAATATTGCAGAGGGAGGTCTTACACTTCAGGAGGAACCGGAGTGGGAAGAGCATACAATGTACGATGCATCAGACCCGGCTGACCGGTTGATTTGTCAAAAACAGCCAAGGCTTTTTGCGGTGTCTTATCATCCGGTAGGGGGAATGATAGAGCCTTCTTTTGTTAAAATATTGTACGACCATATAAAAGACATGAAGGAAGCAAAAATACGCCTTTCTCCTGACCAGGGAATGTATATGATTAACCTGCAGAAGGAGGAGGCAGAGAGAATGTTAAAGCTGACCCGGGAAGACCAGGGGACGGAGTTTGAAAAATCCACAGCCTGTATCGGAGCGGATATCTGTCAGGTTGGCATCGGAAAGTCCCAGCAGCTATTAAAGGCTTGTATTGACCGGGTCAGGGAAGAGCATTTTTCCAACGGTACCCTTCCGGCGATTCACATTTCCGGATGTCCTTCTTCCTGTGCAGCACATCAGACTGCTGCTATTGGTCTGCGGGGTGGGAAACGGATGTCAGATTCAGGGCTCATGGATGCCTTTGCACTTTATATGAACGGAAGTGAAGAACGGGAACAGGAACGCTTCGGAGAAGAAAAGGGAAGCTTATTTGTTCAGGATATACCGCAATATTTTGTGGAGCTGGGGCGGGCTGTAGAACAGACAGGACTATCTTATGATGTGTTCCGGCATAAATATCCGGAACGCATGGAACAGATATTACAGAAGTATATTTAGTGATTCTGCAATCCACACAGGAAATTGAATTCTGTATTTTGTTATAATCTGGTTTTGGTGTCTGTGATTTGATATAATAATATATCATTAAAATAAAACGCAGATTTAGCAGGAGGAAACCAATGGAGGAAGCAATTCTAATTGTGGATGATGAAATAGAAATCCGTGAAATGTTAAAGCAGATATTTACGCTGGAAGGATATATGGTATATACCGCAAAGGATGGACAGGAGGCACTGGATAAGGTTTCTGCATTTTCGCCGGATATTATTCTGCTGGATATCAATATGCCCGGGTTGGATGGCTATGAGGTGTGCAGCAGAATAAGGGAATATGTGAGCTGTCCGATTTTGTTTCTGACTGCCAGAATAGAGGATGAGGATAAGGTAAAGGGATTCCGCGTAGGAGGAGATGACTACATTGAAAAGCCCTTTAGTATGATGGAATTAAAGGAGCGGGTGGCAGCCCATCTGCGCAGGCAGAGGCGGCTGCAGCATTCCGATAATATAGGATTTACCGGAGTTTTTACCATATCCTATTCCGGAAGGCAGGTATTATTTGGAAAAGAAGCGGTTCCTCTGACAAAAACAGAGTTTGAAATTGTGGAATTTTTAAGCCGGCATAAAAATCAGGTGTTTACGAAGGAAACCATATACGAACGGTTATGGGGTTTTGAAAAGGATGGAGAGAGCAGTATTATTACAGAGCATATCAGAAGAATCCGTCAGAAGCTGAAAAAATATACAGAAGAAGTGATGATAGAAACAGTCTGGGGAGTGGGGTACCGATGGATAGGATAAATGAAATAGCAGAGAAATGCAGAAAAATATTACGGACAGCTTCCCTGCGCAAAGCCATGGCATTGTATCTGGTTATGGCAGTTTTCATCACATTGATAGCTATGGGGATTACCTATGCGATATGCGAAAACTGGAAGGATATCATCCGTCAGGTGAATGGAATTGATGCAGACTATAGTTATGTGGGGGATGGAAATTTTGTTATAAGCTTTGAAGCAAGTGGAGAAAGGGTGACGGTTGTCAGAGGAAAGGATATGGCGACTCTTAGCCCGAAGGATACAAGGCTATGGGGCGTCCTGAGTGCCATTGAAATTCTGTGTATTCCCATTTATTCTGTTGGGGCAATTATTTTAGTGTCTGTCATTTATTATCGGAACAAATTGAGAGAGCCAATCGCTTTACTGAAGATGGAAATGGACTGTATTAAGAAAAATGATTTAAGCTTTTGCTGCTGGTACGACAGTGGGGATGAAATGGGAGATATCTGCCAATCCATGGATGGCATGAGACAGGCGGTAATCAGTAATCAGCAGGCTGTGTGGGAGCTAATGGAGGAGCAGCGGATAATTAATGCGGCCTTTGCCCATGATTTGCGGACACCGCTCACGGTAATTAACGGCTATGTGGAAATGCTGTTGGAATATTATCCGAAAGGACAGGTAAGTGAAGAACAGTTATTGAACATGTTAACATTAATTCAGGGACAGACGGAACGGATGCGGATTTTTTCTGAAACCATGAAGGAGGTTCACGGCTTTGAAACTCTGGAGATTGAAAAGAAGAAGCATACGGAGCAGGAATTAGAGAGGGAAATACGGAATATAGTTACCGGCTTAGAGAGGGATAATGCGCCGGATATCCGTATATCCATGAAACCCGGTAATTCAGAATTATACTATGATGAAAATGTAGTGATGGAGGTTTTGGGAAATCTTTTATCCAATGCGTTGCGGTATGGAAAGAAAAAAATAGAGATTTTAGCGGAAAAGCAGGAGGAGAAGCTTTTTTTGTATGTCAAGGACGATGGCAGGGGCATGACAAAGGAGGAGCTTTATAAGGCAGACAGTCCGTATTATTCGGATAAGACGAAAAATGGAGAAAAACAGAGTGGCGGTGATGATAGTAACAAACAAAACATGCATTTTGGTCTTGGCCTCACTATCTGTAAGATTCTCTGTAAAAAGCATGGAGGCGGCCTGAGCTTTTGTAATAGTGTTGATGGGGGCGCCATTGTGTGTGCAGAATTTTTTGTTGGATAATAGTAAGGAGAAGTTTAAAAGTATGCTATTGTTAAAAACCTGGAGTTATATCCGGGTTTTTATTATGCCCAAAAGTATTAATTTATATAAAAAATACTCGGATATTCGTACATATTAAGTTTCGATTCGTTATTATATAATTGTTATACTTAGATAAAAGGAGCAACAAAGCTTATGAAGTTCACAATAGAAATATTTGAAAAGGCTGTTATGCAGTGTGATGAAAATAACAGCCTTTTCTTACGGGAACCCTATGAGGAAAGAATAAATAACGTATTAGATGAGGCGGTAAAAAAGGATAAAAAGTACCAGCGACTAAATCGGAGAACCCGTAAAAAAATAAGGGAAATAGATAAAATAGAACTTAATAAAGAAGAATGGCTCATTATTGATAATGCATTGTCCGGGGTAAATGAAAGAAGTGCGGAATATGGAAGAATCGCAAATAGACAGGACTTTATGGATGCGGTGAATTTCTTTAAGAAGAATAAATAATCCGGAACAGGATATCTTGTCAAATCTCTATGAATCATATAAAATAAAGGTGTTCATACTTGGAGAGGAAAGGAGTTTTATGATTCTTAGACTTCTCCATAAGCCCTAGTATACTTTTTTCACTGGAAGGAAACAAAAGAAAGAGGTATACATATGGGTAATAAGGAAACGATTATTATTGATTATCTGTTACAGCCGGAGGATTTGCATGAAACAGATGGCAGGCTCCGGTTTCTTCTGACGGATATAGAATCGAAAGGTAAAAAGAGTACCTATGAGGTAATAAAGCGGGAACGGGATATTGTCAGAGAAGTAATTGTAGGAGGACGGACAGTTCGACTGCCTGCTTCGGTATACAGAGGATAAGGATGCCATGTCAGAATATCTGGACAGTCATGCGGAAGCATATTCCAGATTGGATGAAGCAACAGCAAGAATGGTGGCATTTTTGTTGAATCTGGATTTATCGGATGAAGAGGAAATGCAGTTGAAGGAAGGAGGGCTTGATATGTGTAAGGCATTGGAGGATATGAAGAAAGAGGCGGAAGAGAAGGGCATGTTAGCAGGAGAAATAAGAGGAAAAGAAAAGATTATACTATCCATGCTTGGTAAAGGTATGAGCTGTGAGGAGGTCTCTTTCCTTACGGATGTGCCCTTGGAACGGGTTACACAGATTGCTGCAATGGAGTAAATGCATATGGAAATAAAAACATATAAATACATTCCGGAAGCTGCAAAGAAGATTCGCAAAGAGGTTTTTGTCAGAGAACAGGGATTTGAATATGAATTTGATGATATTGACAATGTGGCAGTTCATCTTGTCATGTATGAAGCAGAGAACCCTGTTGCAACCTGTCGTATCTACTGGAATGAGGAGAAAAACACATACATAGTTGGAAGAATTGCAGTTGTTTTGGCGTACAGGGGCAGACATGCAGGGGCTGAAATGCTGCAGGAGGCTGAAAAACAGGTCAGGGTCTTAGGGGGCAGGACACTGTATCTCCATGCACAGTGCAGGGCTTCGGAATTTTACGAAAAGCAGGGATATCAGGAGACAGGTGACATTGGATTGGAGGAGGATTGTCCGCATATCTGGATGTACAAACAGTTGTAAAAGCAGATTAATATGGAGATTGCCGGAAAAATTCCGGCAGTCTCTAATTTTTTTTGTTTATAGATAAATTGTAGAGAATTATATGGTATCGTATATCCTGTAAGTGATTGCGAAACTCATTATTTCGAAATGTGAGTTGTGCAAACGGTCCGAAAAACATATTTGTTATATTTGTACAACGTAGGCTTTCAAATAATTTGTTTTGCAAACGTCTATTAATTACGGATTTGAAAGGAGAAAAAATGGGAACAGAAATATGGTTGGAAGACGTGAATAAATTTTATGGCTCAAAGCAGGCGCTTAAGGACATTAACCTGACAATTCCACAGGGAATGTTTGGTCTGCTTGGCAGGAATGGAGCCGGAAAGACGACACTGATGAAGGTGATTGCAACATTATTGCCAGAGAGCAGTGGAGAGATTGATGTTTGTGGAGTCCCGATTAAAAATGCAGGAAAAATAAGGGAGATGACAGGATATCTGCCACAGGATTTTTCCATGTACGGGAATATGACGGTGTATGAGGCAATGGATTATCTTGGAGTGCTGTCGGGACTGTCCAAGGCAGAGAGAAAGAAACGGATACCGGTTCTTCTTGAAAGAGTGAATCTGCAAAATAATTACCACACAAAGGTAAAGGCAATGTCTGGCGGTATGCGGAGAAGGCTGGGAATTGCGCAGGCAATCCTGCATGACCCCAAAGTACTTATTGTGGATGAACCTACCGCAGGACTTGACCCGGAGGAAAGAGTGCGTTTCCGCAATCTCTTGTGCGAAATTGCGGAGGAGCGGATTGTCATTTTGTCTACCCATATTGTAGGGGATATTGAGGCAACCTGTGAAAATATCGCCATAATGGATGCGGGAGAAATTATATTCAAGGGAACGGTTTCTGAACTGATATCCCTGGCAGAGGGCAACATTTATACTGCCGATATATCCCGAATGGAGCTTGAAAAGGTAAAGTCAGAGTATCTGGTGACCGGTATGCTTACCCAGGGAAATCATGTAACTGTGCGTTTCCTTTTGAAAAATCCTGTACAGAATCTGTTTGAGGGTGCCAGAGCATGCGAAGTCAATGTGGAGGATGCCTATATGTATCTGATGTATCGGGAGAGGGGGGACGCTTCATGTTTTTAACGTTATTTAGAAAAGAATGTGTACAGTACTTAAAAAGTATTACTTATTATATTTTTGTTGCATGTTTAGTCATTGATTTTCTGACACAGATGGGAACCTTTGAGACCGTGGATAAACCGGAACCGGGACAGGAGGATTATGGATATGTCAGGACGGAGAATCGGGACATAATAATGGAAGAAACGCTTAACGGTCTGGTTGATGAATATGAGAGAGGAGAATACACTACTTATCCGATTGGATTTTATAAAAGAGTGGTGCTGGATGAGGAGGAGCAAAAGCAGGTAGAGGAATGTATACTCCGGATTACCGGTTTAAGCTCCGGGGAACTGAAAAAGGCCTTAGATGACAGAAACGCAGAAATAGATGCATTTATTGACCGGAATGGGGAGGATGGCTCTCCTGTTATGGCAAATGAATTTCCGGATGTGGGGCTATCTGTAAAAGAAGGCTATTCATATGACGAATTTTTAAAGGAAATGAAAAAAATTGATGAACTGCTGGGGGGCGGCAGTGATTACAGTGAAGAGGAGCTTCAGTATGCCGAAGAGCCAAAGACTTATGAACAGGCATTGGAGGAGTACAACAGGTTTATAAAAAAGGATAAGGTTACCAATGCATATGCCAGACTTTTCTGTGATTATATGGGAATCATGCTTGCAATTTTACCAGTATTTCTGGCAGTAACAAGAGCTTTAAAGGACAGGAAGGCACAGGCAGAGCAGGTTATCTATATGCGCAGGGCTGGTTCCTTTACAGTTGTTGCAAGCCGTTATGCGGCAGCCACTTTTATGGTGGTTGTTCCGGTTTTGATTTTGAGCTGTTATACGCTGACACAGGCAGTGTATTACGCACAGAGTATTCATGTGGAGTATGATGCGCTGGCATTTGTAAAGTATATTGGTTTCTGGTTGCTTCCAACGATTCTGGTAAGCCTTTCTGTGGGATTTTTCCTGACGGAGCTTACCGACAGTGCAGTGGCAGTTCTGGTTCAGGGTGCATGGTGGTTTGTCAGCATTTTTCTCAATACCGGGAATCTGGTAGGCACTGCAGGATGGAATCTGATTCCGCGTTTTAACAGAGTCGGCGGATATGACATATATGAGCAGATGCGGGAACAGCTGATGAGAAACCGGTTTTTCTATACGGGGATGGCGTTGGCGCTGTTATTGCTGACGGTCTGGATTTACAGTAAAAAACGGAAAGGGGAGTTTGTAAGTGTTGGAACGATGCTTCGAAATCGTAAAAGTAAACTGGAAGCATAATCTGATGCCCCATACAATTGTGGCGGTGTTATTATGTGTGGCTTCTCCGTTGATAATGGGAGTAGAGAATCTGGATGAGGTTCAGGTGGCAAAGATACTGGAATTATATTTAAGCTTTTTGGGCATGATTCTGCTGATTCCTGTATTTTTGCCGGATACCAATAAGGATGTGCGGGATTTAATTGCCTCAAAGAAAATACCGATTACCGGAATCCGTATTATTCGTGTGTTGGAAGCGCTGGTTGTTCTGACGGTTCTGTTAACCGTTTATTTGGCAGCCTTGAAATATGGCAAGTGCCAGTTCCGCTTTGGAACCTGCTTTTATGCAGCATTTGCCACCTGTCTGTTCCAGGGCGGGCTGGGAGTGCTGATGTACAGTGTGATAGATAATATTGCACTGGCATACATGATACCATTTCTTTATTATATTATATCGATGGGCGCAGGAACCAAATATCTGGGGAAATTCTGGCTGTCGGGCTTCAGCTATAGCAGTGCCATGGGAGGAAATGCAGAGGATAAGATTTATCTGCTGGTGGCAGGAGCGGTTATGCTGGTACTGGCATTGTGGATACGGGAGAAAAAACGGACATAGAAATGCAATGCACAATCCGGAGGGTTCAGTGGAACAGGCATTCCGGCTGCTTATTTAGATAAGTGGAATATATTACCGGTATTATTTTTTTATAACCTGTGTTATGGTTTTTGTGTAACAAAAATGTAACAAATTTGAAATTAAACCGTTACAATTAAAAACAGGAGGTTATAAGTTATGAAGAAACGGTCAGTATTTGCTATGGCATTGATGCTTGGATTCACTAGCAGTGCATCTTTTCCGGCTCAGGCAGCCAGTGTATATAGTGTGAAAGGCACAACACAGTCAAAGAATTGTGTGGTGGTAAAGAGCCAGGTGAGTAATCTTCCGGAGATAAAGAGTGCTTTGGAGGAATGGTGCAGCCAGCTGCAAAGCGGCAGCTTGAAGGATTGCCCGGTCATTATTTTACCGGATTGTAATCAACCGGGAAATGGAAGTCAGCCGGATATACCGGACAGCAGCCTTCCGGAAGAGGAACAGCCGGGAACCGACACACCGGAGCAGGATACTCCGAATGAAAATGTACCGGGGCAGGATGTTCCGGATGAAAATGTGCCGGATTATGAGACGCCGGATTATGACCAGTCAGGTGGGAATACCAGCCGGCCGGAGACACCGGACATCAATCTTCCGGATAATGGGCAGCTGTCCTACGCAGAGCAGGTTGTGAAATTAGTGAATGAAGAACGTGCGAAGGCAGGCCTGCATGCCCTTCAAATTGATACAGAGGTAGCATCTGCGGCTCTGGTTCGTGCGAAAGAGATTCAGACCTCATTTTCCCATACCAGACCGGATGGCAGAAAGTTCAGTTCCGTTTTAACCGATGCGAATATCCGGTTTACCGGTGCAGGGGAGAACATTGCATGGGGACAGACTTCGCCGGAAAAGGTAATGGAGGCATGGATGAACAGCGAGGGCCACAGGGCAAACATTCTGAATGCGAAATTTACCAAAATCGGGGTAGGGCATCTGCAGAATGCATCAGGAACAAACTACTGGGTACAGCTGTTTACTTATTAAGATTAAGAGAAAATATTGGATACCATGTATAAAAAGCGTACCTTGAGTGCAGTGAAAGCGGCACTTGAGGTGCGTTTTTTGTTGCCAGGCATATGAGAAAATGGTCCGGTGGACCTTTTCTGAGTATGGGAACATTGACAGACGGCAAAGATATAGGTATCTTAATAGGTATCTTAGGTGATTGCGAAACTCCCTATTTTCAAAAGCATAGTTGTGTAAAATAAACAACTCCACAAGCAGGGTACTTTGGAGCCGTCAGTACTTAGGTGCCGTGTTTTGGCACCTTATGTACTGTTACGAGCGACAAGTAGTGCAAACGTGCCCTGTGGTGAATTGTTTATTTTACACAACGTGCGGTTTCAAAAACAGAGTTTCGCAATCACCTATAACAGGTGTCTATAGAAAAGGAGAAGATTATATGCAAGATATTGTAGTGAAGAAGCTGATTGAAAAGGGGTTTCACATTTCCTTTGCAGAATCCTGTACGGGAGGACTTGCTGCTGCAACACTTGTAAGTGTGGCGGATGCCTCAAAGGTTTTAGATGTAAGCTTTGTCACCTATGCAAATGAAGCAAAGATGCGTTATCTGGATGTCAGCGGAGATGCCATTGCCCAATATGGTGTGGTAAGTGAGGAGGTTGCCTGCCAGATGGCGGCAGGGGTTGCCAGACAGGCGGATTCCCAGGTTGGTGTGGGAATTACAGGGATAGCAGGACCAACAGGTGGTACAGCCACGAAACCTGTGGGTATGGTGTGTTTTGGATTCGCCATTAATGGCGAGGTTCATACCTTTACACAGCAGTATGGTGAGCTTGGGCGCAATAAGGTACGGCAGAAAAGTGTGGAATTTGTCTTTGAGAAATTAAATGAACTTTTGTAAAAAGTGACGTATTGGTATCCCAGTGGCTATTGCTTTTTCCAAGTGTATGGTGAGAGTAACACCAGCATTGGGAATATCTCCAGACGCCCCGCTAACATATCGAACATCAGTACATACTTTGAAAATGGTGAAAACAGGTCAAAATTTCTGACAGGACCTACAAGGGAAAGTCCTGGTCCAATGTTGCCCAGTGCAGATGCCACCGCAGTAAAATTTGTCACTAAATCAAATTCATCTGTACTGATGAGCAGCGTGGAGATAACAAAAATCATCATGTATACGATTAAGAAAATATTTGCAGAGCGCAGTACATTATGTGCCAGCGGTTTGCCATCAATCTTAATGACCTTTACATTTCTTGGATGGCAGAGCTGCGCAATTTCCTTCTTTACGGTTTTCAAATAAATTAAAATACGGGAAACCTTAATTCCGCCACAGGTGCTTCCGGCACAGCCGCCAATAAACATCAGCAATACCAGGATGCCTTTGGAAAGAGAAGGCCAGGTATCAAAGTCAGCAGAAGAAAAACCGGCAGTTGTCATAATGGAGCCTACCTGAAGAGCGGCATGGCGGATTCCTTCCTCAATGGCATAACCGGAGTTCCGGATAATATCCCAGGCAATGACGGCAATGGAGCTGAAGAAAATACCGGTGTACAGGTGGATTTCCTGTATGGAAAAGGCGTCCTTTATACGTCGAATCCATATAAAGAAGAAAAAGTTATAATTCAGTCCTGACAAATACAGGAATATGGTTACGATATACTGGATTGCCGGAGAATAACCACCTAAGGATGTATTTTTGACACCAAAACCACCGGTGCTTGTGGTGGTAAATGCAGTACAAACGGCATCATATAAAGGAGCACCGGCAATCACCAGGCAGATAATTTCCAGCAGTGTCAGTGTAAAATAAATTGCATACAGATAGTAGGCAGTCTTTTGCACCTTTGGAACCAGCTTGCCCACATTTGGTCCCGGACTTTCTGCCTTCATCAGATAGAGGTCCTGTCCTCCCGTGAGGGGGATTAAAGCCAGCATGAATACCAGCACTCCCATACCGCCAATTAACTGGATAAAACAGCGCCAGAACATCATACACCGGGACATTTGTTCCACGTCTGACAGAATGGATGCTCCGGTGGTGGTAAAGCCGGATATGCACTCAAAAAGAGCGTTGGTAAAGGATGGAATTTCACTGCTTAAGTAGAAAGGAAGGCATCCGGTAACAGAGAGTAACAACCAGCTTAAGGCTGTAATGACAAAGCCCTCCTTTGCGTAAAATTTGGAGTTTTTAGGACGTTTTCTGGTGAGAGTAAAACCCACGACAAACATAATCAATGAGCAGATGAGAAAATATCTGCCCACGCCTTCATTGTAATATATGGATACCGCAAAGGGTACAAGCATCAGGGCGGCAACTGTATTGAGAATCCAGCCCAGTGAATAAAAAATCATTGTAATGTTCATTTTCTTAATCCTACATAATTTATTTTCGGGAACTGCTATGCTAGGATATCCTTGATATCGGTAAGTCCCTTGTTTGTTGTTACTACAATAACTGTATCACCTGTTAAAATGGTATCTTTACCGCTAGGGGTAATCACCTTGCCGTTTCGTAAAATGGCGCAGATTAGCAGGTTTTTCTTTAAATCCAGCTCCATAAGCGGAGTATTAGTCACCTTGGATTCCTGTTTGATGGAAAATTCCAATGCCTCCACCTTATCATCTAGCATGCGGTACAGTGTTTCTACATTGCTGCCAAAGGAATTTTGTAATGCCCGGACATATTGCAGGATGGATTTCGCAGTAATGTTTTTCGGGCATGCGATGGTTCCAATTGGAAGCTCTTCCACGACCTCCTCAAAGGATACCTTGTCCACCTTTGTGATAATTTTGGCATTGCTGACTTTGTTGGCGAACAGGGACAGCACGAGATTTTCCTCATCCATGTTTGTAAGGGATACAAAGGCATCTGCTTCGGAAATGCCCTCCTCTAACAGAAGCTGGCGGTCTGTGGCATCTCCGTTGATAATCAGGGTATGCGGCAAAAGCTCGCTTAACTGCTCACAGCGGTTATGGTTGATTTCTACGATTTTTACCTGGACATGGCTGGCTTCCAAATGTCTTGCCAGATAATAGGAAATGGTTCCGCCGCCGATAATCATAACAGAGCGGATTGGTTTTGCTTTGATACCGATTTTCGATAACAGGGTATGGATATCAGATGGAGGGATGATGACATACATATTATCGCCCTTTTGCAGCACTGTATTTCCGTCGGGAATAATGATTTCATGATTCCGTTCCACAGCACAGATTAACGTGTGGGTATGAATTTTGGTGGCAAACTCAAATACAGTCATGGAATGAATGATGGAATCGTCCGGTACAGAGAGCTTGATTAAGTTAATCTTGCCCTTTGCAAAGGAGGTGATGTCCAATGCGCTGGGAACTTCAATTAACCGGGCAATTCCCATGGCACAGGCAAGCTCTGGATTGATTGCCAGGGATAGTCCTAATTCTTCTCTCAAATACTTTATCTCTGCGAAATATTCCGGATTCCGGACTCTTGCAATGGTGTTGCAGTTACCGGCTTTTTTGGCAATCAGGCAGCAGAGCAGATTCACCTCGTCCTGCCCGGTCACCGCAATTAACAAATCGCTTTCCTTGATACCAGCTTCCATCTGGGTCCGGAAAGAGGTGCCGTTTCCGTTGACACCCTGTATATCCAGTATGGAAAGTGCTTTTTCAAGCTTGTCGTTATTGGTATCAATTACCGTTATTTCATGACCTTCTTCGCTTAGCTGTTCGGCCAGGGCATAACCTACCTTGCCACAGCCTACAATTATAATATTCATGTCTTCCTCCTGATAACGTATGACTATTTTTACAAAAAATGCGTATATATCTATTCATTAATGGGATATTATAGCACAACTGAAAAAAAGATACTATAACAAAAAGCAGCAAAGTTCATTTATACATATTGGCGGACATGCACATAGATTTTTCCCTTTCTTGTACTGCCGCCGGAACCGTCAAAAATGAATTTCCCATGCCCCCGCACTGAGAAAATATCCCCTTCCCTTAAGGTAATGCTGTTTCTGCCGGTAATGCGTCCATTTAAGATTACCCGTTTCTCCTCAAAGAGAGACAGTGCTTCCTTTCGGGAGCATTTTAACAGGCTTGCAATAATGCCGTCTAACCGGAGGGAGGCCACCGGAAATTCCCTGCTGGAAAAAACAGGCTGTAAAGCGGGAATGTCCATACTGGTTACCATGCACTTTACGTTGGTGTGCTTTACCCTTGTAAGTTCTTTGCAGATGTAATCTGCGATATTCTCCAGACAGAAAATATAAGCGGTGGTTTCCTTTATCAGGATATCACCAAGGGTATCCCTTTCAATTCCAAGGTGCATCAATGCGCCCAGAAAATCGCGATGATTCAGGGAATCACTGAACTTTTCCAGTAGTGGAGTGGCTTTGATTACTGTGATGGGAAAATGCCCCGGATAGCCAAAGTCTTCCTCTGAGCCAAAGCCTGCCACCTGACGCTCACAAAGCGTATTTCCGCCAAAGGTTTCCACATGGATATAGGATATGTCTTTCCGGATATCCTCCAATATGGAAAGCTCTGCCGGGGATAAAAAGTTACTGTATGTGTATATGTTTTGCTGATAAGCGCGTTTTGCCAAATCGGACAAGCGGCCTTTGAGAATTTGTTCCTCGTTCATATAAGCTCCGTTCCGCCGGAAATCCGGCACCGTAAATTTCCTGTTTTCTGCTGCTCTTTATGATAAAGAGATTTCCGTAAAAAGTCAAAATAAAAAGAATACATTGCAACTTTATGAAAATCTATCTATAATGTTGTTACTTAAGTTCAAGTAATGTGAGACCAGAGGAAGGGCATAAGGTATGAGATTCGTAATTCAACGTGTAAAGCATGCAGATGTTACAATAGACGGAGAGGTAACCGCAAAGATTGGAAAGGGATTTCTGGTATTGGTTGGAGTGACGGATACCGATACAAGAGAGATTGCAGATAAAATGGTAAAGAAAATGACAGGGCTGCGTATTTTTGAGGATGAAAATGGGAAGACCAATTTAAGTCTGGCAGATGTGGACGGGGCGCTTTTGCTGGTATCCCAGTTTACCCTGTATGCAGACTGCAAAAAGGGAAACCGGCCTTCCTTTATCAAAGCTGGGAAACCGGATATGGCAAATGAAATGTATGAGTATGTTATTGCCAGAAGCCGGGAAACTGTAGATGTGGTGGAGACGGGAAGCTTTGGCGCAGACATGAAGGTGGAGCTTATAAATGACGGACCCTTTACAATACTGCTGGACAGTGATGAAATCTGTTAGTTGCCATGCATATGAGAAAAAGGTCCAGTGAACCTTTTTTGAGTACGGCGGGGACTGACACAGAGATATAAGACAAAGCTGTATGTGTGACAGCGGAATGGAGCGGATATGACAAAGGAACAGTTTAGGACATTATTGAATCAGAAAATTCTTATTTTAGACGGTGCCACCGGCACCAACCTGCAAAAGGCAGGCATGCCTACCGGAGTTTGTCCGGAAGCATGGATTCTGGAGCATCCGGAGGTGTTGGTAAACCTGCAGATGGATTATATCAATGCAGGAAGTAATATTGTTTATGCCCCGACCTTTTCAGGAAACCGGATTAAGCTGGAGGAATATGGATGGGAAAATGAGCTGGAATCCATTAACCGGCGTCTTGTAGCGCTTTCAAAGGAGGCAGTGGCAAAAACCGGATACCGTGCCTATGTGGCTGGGAATCTCACCATGACGGGAAGACAGCTTTATCCCATTGGAAAGCTTAAGCTGGAGGAGCTGATAGATGTCTACAAGGAGCAGATTCGTGTTCTTGCAGATGCAGATGTGGATTTGCTTGTGGTGGAAACCATGATGAGCCTGGCAGAAGCAAGAGCGGCGCTGATTGCGGCAAAGGAGACCTGCGAACTGCCGGTGATAATCAGCATGACCTACAATGAGGATGGCAGAACCCTGTTTGGAACAGACCCGGAAACCGCTGTAACTGTTTTACAGAGTCTGGGGGCAGATGTGATAGGAATTAACTGTTCCACAGGTCCTGCCGAAATGATACCAATGGTGGAGCGTATGAGAAGATATGCCACAGTTCCAATTCTTGCAAAGCCGAATGCCGGTATGCCGGAGCTGGTGGACGGAGAAACGGTGTACGCAATGACCCCGGAGCAATTTGCAGAGTACGGAAGGCAGCTGGTGGAAGCCGGAGCCGGCATTATCGGTGGTTGCTGTGGAACCACCAGGGAGCACATTACCGCCCTTGCCCAGACGGTAAGACTGATGGATGTTCCGGAAGTGACAGCGGAAAAGAAACGGCTGCTGGCTTCTGAGAGGCAGATGCTGGAGATTGACATTGACGGAAGCTTTCTGGTGGTGGGGGAGAGAATCAATCCCACCGGCAAGAAAAAGCTGCAGGAACAGCTGCGGGAAGGAAAGCTAGATTTGGTAGTGCAGATGGCGGAGGAGCAGGAGGAAAACGGAGCTGCCGTTCTGGATGTTAATATGGGAATGAACGGCATAGATGAGGATGCCATGATGCAGAAGGTTATCTATGAGGTCACCAATACTGTCAATCTTCCGTTATGCATAGATTCCTCCCATGTGGATATTATTGAGCATGCGCTTCGCGTTTATCCGGGACGGGCGCTGATTAACTCCATCTCTTTGGAGAAGGAAAAATTTGAAAAGCTTCTGCCCATTGCAAGAAAGTACGGAGCCATGTTCATACTGCTTCCCCTCTCAGACGAGGGGCTTCCGAAGGATATTGAGGAGAAGAAACAGATTATCCACACCATATATGACAGGGCGTTAGAACTTGGCTTTGCAAAGGAAGATATCGTGGTGGACGGTCTGGTGGCAACGGTGGGGGCGAATAAAAATGCAGCCCTTGAGACACTGGAGACTATCGAATACTGTAAAAAAGAATTAGGACTTGCCACAATCTGCGGTCTTTCCAATATATCCTTTGGACTACCGGAGCGGAGCTTTGTCAATACTGCATTTCTGACCATGGCGATTTCAAAGGGTCTGACCATGGCAATTGCGAATCCATCTCAGGAATTATTGATGAATGCGGCCTTCGCATCGGATTTACTGCTGAACAAAGAAGGGGCAGATGTCCGCTACATTGAGAATGTCAAAACGCTTTCTGTAGCGTCTGGTACAGCGGGAATGGGGACTGCCGGTAAAAATGCCGGTGCAGGCTCTGCCAGTCAAAACGACTCAGGCAGTGCGGCAGGGACGCATTCCAGACTGTATGAGAATGTCCTGAAGGGAAACAAGCGAACCATGCTTGAGGATGTAAAAGCATATCTGGCAGAGGGAGGCAGTCCCCAGTCAGTGATAGAGGAACATCTGATTCCGGCCATTAACGAAGTGGGAGAGCTGTTTGACCAGAAAAAATATTTTCTGCCGCAGCTTATTGCATCGGCTGAGGCAATGGAGCTGGCGATTTCCCATGTGGAGCCTCTGCTGCCCAAGGCGGAGAATGGAGAGGAAATGCCCACGATTGTCATGGCGACAGTGGAGGGGGACATTCATGACATCGGCAAAAACCTTGTGGTGCTGATGCTGAAGAATTATGGCTACCGTGTGGTTGACCTTGGAAAGGACGTGCCAAAGGAGGTAATAATTGATGCGGCAATAAAGGAAAATGCTTCTATTATTGGCTTATCCGCCCTGATGACCACCACTATGATGCGTATGAAGGATGTGGTGGAATATGCGAAGGAGAAGAAGGTTGTGGCGAAAATTATTATTGGCGGTGCGGTGATTACCCAGAGCTTTGCAGATGAAATTGGCGCAGACGGTTATTCCAAGGATGCGGCGGAGGCATGCCGGCTGGTGGAACGGCTGCTGGAGAAATAGCTGCCCGACCACGGCTGGTGCGAAAAAAGGTTTGACAGTCTGTACAATAGTTGCTAAAATGTCTTTAGTTGTGTAAAAAAGCACACTTTGACTCTGAAAGGTGGAATGAACGTGAAGAAGATGGTATTATCCCTGCTGGTAGATAACACTTCCGGTGTTTTAAGCCGTGTGGCAGGATTATTTAGTAGAAGAGGTTATAACATTGACAGTTTATCCGTTGGTGTCACTGAGAATCCAAAGTATTCCCGTATGACAGTTGCAGTGAGCGGTGATGATTTGACCCTGGCACAGATTGCAAAGCAGTTAAATAAGCTG
Organism: bacterium; assembly: GCA_037301995.1. Taxonomy (GTDB): domain Bacteria; phylum Bacillota; class Clostridia; order Lachnospirales; family Lachnospiraceae; genus CAG-590. The sequence goes on from JAXVOW010000116.1 coordinate 20,777, forward strand.
GAGGATGTCGTGGATATCACAGAGCTTAAGGACGGGGAATCTGTATGCAGAGAGCTGGTTCTTGTAAAGGTAAAGACAAACCGGGAAGAGAAACAGCAGATTATTGCAATCACGGATGTGTTCCGCGCAAAGATAGTAGATGTGTCTATTGAGTCGTTGATGATTGAGTTGACCGGTAATGCCAATAAGATTGAAGCATTTATCGGTCTGCTGGATGGATTTGAGATTGAATCCATTGTAAGAACCGGTCTTACCGGATTGACAAGGGGTAGTGCTGATTCCAAGTAATCAGTGATACATAAATATTAATTTTATTATAGGAGGAACTGGAAAATGGCAAAGATTTTTTACCAGGAAGATTGCAACTTATCATTATTAGATGGCAAGACTATCGCAGTTATTGGTTACGGTAGCCAGGGTCATGCGCATGCATTGAATGCAAAAGAGTCAGGCTGTAACGTTATTATTGGTTTATACGAAGGCAGCAAGTCATGGGCAAAGGCAGAGGCTCAGGGATTTGAGGTTTATACAGCAGCAGAGGCAGCAAAGAAGGCTGATATCATCATGATTTTAATTAATGATGAGTTACAGGCTGATATGTACAAGAAGGACATTGAGCCAAACTTAGAGGCAGGCAATATGTTAATGTTTGCCCATGGTTTCAACATTCATTTTGGCTGTATTGTGCCACCTAAGGATGTGGATGTAACCATGATTGCACCTAAGGGACCTGGACATACGGTACGTTCCGAGTATCAGGCAGGTAAGGGTGTTCCTTGCTTAGTAGCTGTAGAGCAGGATGCTACCGGTCAGGCACAGGAAATTGCTTTGGCATACTCATTGGCAATTGGTGGAGCAAGAGCCGGTGTTCTTGAGACAACCTTTAGAACAGAGACAGAGACAGACTTATTTGGTGAGCAGGCAGTGCTTTGTGGTGGTGTTTGTGCATTGATGCAGGCTGGTTTTGAGACATTGGTAGAGGCTGGTTATGACCCAAGAAATGCATATTTTGAGTGTATTCATGAGATGAAGCTGATTGTTGATTTGATTTACCAGTCAGGCTTTGCCGGAATGAGATATTCTATTTCCAACACTGCTGAGTACGGTGATTATATTACAGGACCTAAGATTATCACAGAGGATACAAAGAAGGCTATGAAGCAGATTCTTTCTGATATCCAGGATGGTTCCTTTGCAAAACAGTTCTTATTGGATATGTCACCTGCAGGACGTCAGGTACATTTCAAGGCTATGAGAAAGTTAGCTTCTGAGCATCCATCAGAGGTTGTTGGCGAGGAGATTCGTAAGTTATATAGCTGGAATGGAGAGGATAAGTTAATTAATAACTAATCCAAAACAGGCGGTTATTGTTTTTGCTGTATATCAGCGGAAAGGAATAACCGCCTGTTTTGTTCTTTGCTGAAAATTACTTTAGGTTCTGTGCAATTGGGTCGTAGAGGTCTAATACACAGTGTTCATCCGGTGCGAAATGTTCGCAGTTTAAGCAGCTGGTACAGTTACAGTCTACGCAGTTAGACAATTCGCTGGAGCTTGTCTTACTATAAGAGCTGCACCGGTTAGCTACTTCTTCGTATTTTTTCTTGGTACTTCTCATTTTATTTACTCCTTTAAAAAACAGGTAAACTTGTTACAAATATAGTATGACTTGACAAGAGATATTTCATTCAGTAAAATTACTGTAAATTTTGTTTTTTAGGAGGATGATTTTTTTGGAGCCTGACTCGAGTTTGATTCAAATTGTTACTCTATTAATTCTGATTTTGCTTTCTGCATTTTTTTCTTCTGCGGAGACAGCGTTGACAACGGTGAATAGGCACCGCATGCGTGCTCTGGCTGAGGAGGGGAATATCAGTGCGGTCAAAGTGCTGAAGCTGGTGGATAATCCGTCAAAAATGTTAAGTGCTATTTTAATTGGCAATAATATAGTAAATATTTCCGCCTCCGCTCTGGCAACTTCTTTTACCACAGCGGTGTTTGGCAGTAAGTTTATCGGGGTGTCTACGGGAATCCTTACCTTGGTGGTACTGCTGTTTGGTGAGATTACACCAAAATCACTGGCGACCCTTTACAGTGAGAGGTTATCCCTGATTTATATTCATATTATCCAGCCCTTAACCACAGTGCTGACACCGGCAATCTGGTTTGTGGATAAATTAAGTGGTGTGATTTTCTTTGTGCTGAGAATTGATACGGATAAGGCCAAAAACCAGATGACAGAGGGCGAGCTTCGGACAATTGTGGATGTGAGCGTGGAAGATGGCGTTATAGAAAAGGAAGAGCAGTCCATGATTAACAATGTGGTGGATTTTGGTGATTCCAAGGCGAAGGATGTCATGATTCCCAGAGCGGATATGGCTCTGGTATCTGTAGATGCCGATTTTGATGAGGTGTTTGAAATATTCCAGGAGGAGCATTATTCCAGACTTCCGGTTTATGATGATAATAAAGACAGTGTAATTGGTATTGTATACCTGAAGGATTTGTTCTTTTACCAGAATCAAAATGGGAAGAGGCAGGAACCATTTTCACTGCGAAATATTATGAGGGAGCCGTTTTTTGTGTATGAGTACCAGAAAACCTCCTCTATTATGGCAGAAATGAGAAATCGTTTTGTGTCCCTTGCCATTGTATTGGATGAGTATGCCACGGCAGTTGGGTTAATTACCATTGAGGATTTGTTAGAGGAAATTGTAGGAGAAATCCGGGATGAATTTGATATGGATGAGCTGGAGACGGTGACACAGCTTGCAGAAAACCAGTTTGAGGTGGATGCAGCCATGAAGCTCAGCGACCTTGCAGATAATATCGGAGTGAACCTGGAATCAGAGGATTATGATTCCTTAGGCGGATATGTAATTGAACTGCTGGATCATCTGCCTACAGAGGGCGAGACTGTAAAAAAAGATGGAATAACATTAAAGGTATTATCAATGGATAAGAACCGCATTGACCGGGTGGCGGTTATTATTGACCCGGAGCTTCAGGGGGTATAAAAACAGGCTTAAGAAATATTCTTTAGATTGAAAATAAGGTTAAAAACCAGGAGAAAGAGGGAAAGACATGATTAGTGCAAGCAATGTGACGTTGAGATTTGGTAAGAAGGCATTATTTGAAGATGTGAATATAAAATTCACTGAGGGTAACTGTTACGGGCTGATTGGTGCAAATGGTGCCGGAAAGTCAACCTTTTTAAAAATATTATCCGGAGAGATTGAAACTACCAAGGGCGATGTCATTATGAATGCAGGGGAACGGTTATCCGTGCTTCAGCAGGACCACTTTAAGTATAATGATTATACGGTGTTAGATACTGTTATCATGGGTAATAAAAGACTTTATGATGTGATGAAGGAGAAAGAGGAAATCTATGCAAAGCCGGATTTTTCTGATGAAGACGGTGCGAAGGCGGCGGATTTGGAGGCGGAATTTGCAGAGATGAACGGCTGGGAGGCAGAATCTGATGCCGCTACGCTGTTAAATGGTCTTGGGGTGGAGACAGACTATCATTACAAGCTGATGGCGGAGCTGGAGGATACGTTGAAGGTTAAGGTATTGCTTGCCCAGGCGCTGTTTGGCAATCCGGATGTATTGCTTTTAGATGAGCCGACCAACCATTTGGATTTGGATGCCATTGCATGGCTGGAGGAGTTCCTGATTAACTTTGACAATACCGTAATTGTGGTATCCCATGACCGTTATTTCCTGAATAAGGTCTGTACCCATATTGCGGATATTGATTACGGAAAAATCCAGCTGTATGCCGGCAACTATGATTTCTGGTATGAGTCCAGCCAGCTGATGATTAAGCAGATGAAAGAGGCAAACAAAAAGAAGGAAGAAAAAATTAAGGAGCTGCAGGAATTTATCCAACGCTTCTCCGCAAATGCCTCGAAATCAAAGCAGGCGACCTCCAGAAAGCGTGCGCTGGAGAAAATTGAATTGGATGAAATGCGGCCATCCAGCCGGAAATACCCATATATTGATTTCCGTCCGAACCGGGAAATCGGCAATGAGGTGCTGACGGTGGAGGGGCTTTCTAAGTCAGTGGACGGAGAAAAGATACTGGACAATATTTCTTTTACCATTGGAAGGGAAGACAAGGTGGCATTTGTGGGACCGAATACACTGGCGACCACAATGCTGTTCAAGATATTAGCCGGAGAGGAAGAACCGGATGAGGGTATCTATAAATGGGGAGTTACCACGTCCCAGGGATATTTCCCAAAGGATAACACAAAAGAATTTGACAACGATTTGACCATTGTGGACTGGCTGACTCAGTTTTCAGAGGAAAAAGACGCTACTTATGTAAGAGGTTTCCTTGGAAGAATGCTGTTTGCAGGAGATGACGGGGTGAAAAAGGTTAAGGTGCTCTCAGGGGGAGAGAAGGTCAGATGTCTTCTTTCCAAGCTGATGATTATGGGCACCAATGTCTTGGTGCTGGATGAACCGACAAACCATCTGGATATGGAGTCCATAACAGCCCTGAATAATGCACTGATTAAATTTCCGGGAGTTGTGTTGTTCTCATCCCAGGATCACCAGTTTATCCAGACTACGGCAAACCGTATTATGGAAATCACAGCCACAGGGCTGATTGATAAGATGACAACCTATGATGAATATCTGGAAAATGATGAGCTTGCGAGAAAGCGCCAGGTTATGAATGTGGCGGCGTCTGACAACGATTAGAAGGTGGCAGAGGTCAATTCCCGTTTACGTGACTGCAATTGACTAATATGAAGTAAAAATATACAGGTCTTTATGGCATAATGCATAATGATTATGGCAAAATGAGGTTCTGCATGGAGGAATTGCCAAAAAAAAAAGAAAAAAAGGCTTGCAAAATTGTTCAAAATGATATATAGTAGAGTAACGGAAACGGGGTTATTTTAATGGCATTTTTATTATGAGATATCATAATAATTACATAAATGCAAATCTATTATTTAATTAACTCAAAGGGAGGAAAAACGTATGAAGAAAAAAATGGTAAGCGGTTTGCTTGCAGCAACTATGGTAGCTGGCTTATTATTCGGATGCGGTGGCGGTGATACTACCGAGGCACCAGCAGCTACAGATGGCGGCGATGCAACTACTGAGGCAGCAGCAGAAGGCGGCGAGACTGAGGTAGCTGAGGATACTGGTAAAGTATTAAACATCTACTGCTGGAATGATGAGTTTCAGCGTCGTATCGTTGCTCACTATCCAGGTTATGAAGAGGTAGATGCTACTACAGGTAAGATTGGTGATGTTGAGGTTAAGTGGAATATTACTCCATCTGATGACAATGCATACCAGAACAACCTGGATGAGACATTATTAAAGCAGGCAGATGCTGCTGATGATGATAAGATTGATATGTTCTTATTAGAGGCAGATTATGCGCTTAAGTATGTTGATTCTGACTACACAATGCCAGTTGCAGACCTTGGTATTACTGATGAAGATTTATCTAAGCAGTATCAGTACACAAAGGATATCGTTACAGATTCTAACGGAAGCTTAAAGGGTGTTTCTTGGCAGGGATGTCCTGGTGTGTTATTCTACAACCGTGACGCTGCTGCTGAAGTTTTAGGAACAGAGGATCCAGCAGAGGTTCAGGAATATGTTAAGGACTGGGCTACATTCAATGAGACAGCAACAAAGTTAAAAGAAGCTGGTTATAAGATTACAGCTACTGTTAACGATTCATATCGTGTATACTCTAACAATGTAACTACAAAGTGGGTATCAGATGATAACAAGGTTCAGATTGATGACAACATCAAGGCATGGGTTGATGATTCTAAGGCATTAGTTGATGCTGGTGAGACAACAACAGCTGAGTTGTGGTCAGATGACTGGAGCAAGGGCTTCTACCCAGACGGTAAGGTATTCTGCTACTTTGGACCAGCTTGGTTAGTAAACTTCTCTATGGCTGCTGACACAGAAGGTTCTATTGGCTACAATGGACGTTGGGGTGCTACTGAGGGACCTCAGGGCTTCTATTGGGGTGGTACATGGTGTGCAGCTGCAACCGGTACTGACAATGCTAACTTAGTTAAGGACATCATGCTTAAGATGACTACAGATGATACTATCATGAAAGAGATTATCGAGCAGGATGATGACTTCGTTAATAACCAGGATGTAATTGCTGAGATGGCTTCATCTGACTACTCAAGCAAGATTTTAGATGGACAGAATCCACTTGGTATCTACAGTGCAGGTGTTGAGACTCTTGACTTAAGCAATATTTCTGCATATGATCAGGGTTGTAACGAGGAGTTCCAGGGCGCTATGAAGAACTACTTCGATGGCAATGCTACTTATGAAGAAGCATTACAGCAGTTCTACACAGCTATCAAGGAGAAATATCCTGAGTTAACAACAGATTAATATTATATTCAATATAATATTAGAACAGTCATGAATTATATAGCCGTGCCTGTCGGGATTTGGGCGGGCACGGCTATAATAATGCCAAAATATATTACAAAGCGAAGCAAAGCAGTTATAATATGTGCAGAGTTGACAGCAGGTTTGCACAATAAGGACAGGAAGATTTGCTGTGAGCTCTGTAATAACAAATGGGAAAAGGGGGCAAATGCTATTATGAAAAAAAAGAGCAATGTGGTCCGCTTTAACAAATGGGGCTACATATTTCTGATACCATTTTTGGTAATATATTTTATCTTTCAGATAATACCTTTGTTTAGTACGATTTATAATAGTTTTTTTGAAAACTATATGTCTGGTCTGAAGCAGATTGGACCGACCTTTGTTGGACTTGAAAATTACCTCTCGCTGATAAAAGGTGGAGATTTTTTATTGTATTTTAAGAATACTATGCTCCTGTGGCTGATGTGTTTTATCCCACAGATATTGATTTCATTGCTGTTAGGTGCATGGTTTTCTGATAACCGTTTGAAGATAAAGGGTGCACAGTTTTTTAAGACCGTTATCTATATGCCAAACCTGATTATGGCTTCAGCTTTTTCAATGTTATTCTTTACGCTGTTTGCAGACAGTGGTCCGATTAACTCCCTGCTTATGCAGATGGGAGTAATTGCAGAGCCATACTCCTTCCTTTCACATGTGGGAAGTACGAGAATTTTGATTGCGGTAATGAACCTGTTAATGTGGTTTGGTAATACAACGATTCTGTTAATGGCTGGTATGATGGGAATTGACCCTGCCTTGTTTGAGGCAGCAGAGGTGGATGGAGCAACCTCTACGCAGGTGTTCTTCCGCATTACATTGCCAATTTTGCGTCCGATTTTAGTTTATGTAATGATTACTTCCTTAATCGGTGGCTTGCAGCTGTTTGATGTTCCTCAGATTTTGACCAATGGTACCGGTGACCCGATGCGTTCATCTATGACTCTGATTATGTTCCTGAATAAGCATCTGTACAGTAAGAACTATGGTATGGGTGGTGCCTTGTCTGTAATCTTGCTTATCATAACAGGAATCTTGAGCTTCATCGTATTCAAGTTTAGCGGAAATAATGATGACGGGAGGTAATTAACTATGGCAAAACAACAAAAAGAAAAAGGATTGGGAGTTAAGACCAGAAGAACCATTGCCTATGTCGTCCTTGCAATAATCACGTTTTTCTGTTTGTTCTGGTTCTATGTATTGATAATCAATGCAACCAGGTCAAATGGTGAGTTAAAGTCTGGTTTTACGGCAATACCAAGTACATTTTTATGGAAAAACTGGACGAATCTGGTCAATGGTACACTGCCAGTTTGGAACGGACTTATTAACAGTGTAATTATTGCCGGTGTCAGTGCGGCAGGTTGTGTGTACATTTCTGCAATGACAGCATATGCTTTTCATGCATATAATTTTAAGCTGAAAAGAATTTTATTTACATTTATTCTGGCAATTATGATGATTCCCACTCAGGTAGTTGCACTTGGTTTTGTTCGCTTGATGAACAATATGAAATTAGACGATACGTTTATTCCATTGATTTTGCCGGCATTTGCAGCTCCGGTTACTGTATTCTATATGAAGCAGTCCATGGAAAGCAGCTTGTCACTTTCATTGATTGAGGCAGCTCGTATTGATGGTTCCGGTGAATTCCGTACCTTTAATTCTATTGTAATACCTTTGATGAAACCTGCAATTGCAGTACAGGCAATCTTCTCGTTTGTATCAAGCTGGAATAATTATTTTACACCAGCATTGATTTTGCATACAGATAAGAAGAAGACACTTCCGATTTTGATTGCACAGTTACGTGCAGCTGACTGGTTGAAGTTTGATATGGGTCAGGTATATGTTATGATTGCATTCTCAATCTTCCCGGTTGTAGTTGTTTACTTAATTCTTTCCAGAAATATTGTAGGCGGCGTTGCACTTGGTGGTGTCAAGGGTTGATTAAGCACAGTTATAGTAGGATATTTGTTTGAGTATTCTATGGCTGGTGTTTTATACACGAAGTATAATGTAGTTTAAATGTAAAAAGAGACTTCAAAACTGAATTGAAGTCTCTTTTTAAGTTACAGTAGCTAGAAATTTATATTGTTTTAATCGTATCGCAATAGAGGAATGCGTGTATCATGGTTATGAAGGACAGGAAGAATTAGATTTTAGAAATAATGTTCTAGCTTCGCTGAAGGACGTTGAGGTTGTTGATGGACAGATTGTGCCGAAAGGAATGGAATAGGTGTGAAGAAAAAAATGGTGCTGGGAGTTTGTGTAGGAGTTTCAATTATATTTTGGGTGATTTCTGTAATATTTCTTGTGGTTGCAAAAAATTCAACCAGCTCTTTGGGAGAGAAAAAGAAAAAATGTGTAAGTGAAACCACCGCTACGGTTATAGATATAAAAGAAGAACAAATGAGGACATCAGATGGTTATTCTTATACATGGTATCCTGTTTATGAATATACTGTAGATGGGGAGCAGATAACCAGGAAAAGTAACATCGGAAATGGAGAAACCCATTTTGAAAAAGGACAACAGGTGACACTATATTATAATCCTGACAATCCGGAAGAAATCTATGTTCCAGAAGAAAATGCGGAATCTTTGGCGGTCTTTTTTAAGATTATGGGAATTGTGTTTTTAATAGTAGGATTTGTACCACTGGTGTTGGTTGCAATTTTGTGGTATAACAAATTACTATCCTTTTAAGTGGAGTATAAGCTTCTGGATACCTGTTAGACAAGCCAGCGGGAGGAACTTTCATAATGAGAAAGTTCCTCCCGCTTCATTATTATGTATTGTTATAATTATATATGTTGTTATGCATATAAATCTGCTAATCTCTGGAATACCGGTATGGAGCGTTCCACTTTTTCAGTAGGAATACAGTAGCTGATACGGAAATGACCAGGCACACCGAAGCTGTCGCTTGGAACCAGTAATAAATCCAATTCTTTTGCTTTGTTGCAGAAAGCAACTGCATCCTCCTCCAGGGCCTTCGGGAACATGTAGAAGGTTCCGCCGGGCTCTACAATATCAAAGCCCATTTTGGTAAGCTCTGTATAAAGGATGTTTTTGTTTGTCTCATAGACAGAAAGGTCGGAGGTCTCATATAATGACTTGACAACTGCAAGCTGGATAATACTTGGCGGACAATTGTGACCAATACCGCGGGAAATCTGACCAAACATGTCTACTAATAAAGCAGAATCCTCACAGGCAGGATTTACAGCAATATAACCGATTCGTTCTCCCGGAAGGGATAAGGATTTGCTGAAGGAGTAACAGGTAATGGTGTTGTGATAATGGGCGGCGACAAAAGGTGCATCCACTCCCTCAAATACAATCTCCCGGTAAGGTTCGTCTGATATAATATAAATTGGATGTCCAAATTCCTCTTCCTTTTCGGTAAGAATCATGGCAAGCTTATCAATTGTCTCCGTAGAATATACGATACCAGAAGGATTGTTCGGAGTGTTGATTAATACTGCCATTACCTTTTCGTTAAGCATTTCTACAAAGGCATCAAAATTAATTTGAAATGTGCTGATATCCGCTGGAACGACCTTTAAAACAGCACCGCTTGCAGAGATATATGGCGTGTATTCCGGGAAGAAGGGTGCAAAGGTCAGAATCTCGTCGCCGGGAACAGTAACTGCTCTGACGGCATGGGCAATGGCACCGGCGGCGCCGCTTACCATAAATATATCCTCTTTCCCATAGTTCATTTCAAACCGGTCGTTTAAGGAAGCTGCAACGGCTTCTCTTACGGAGTCAATTCCAAGGCTTGGAGAGTATCCGTGAAGGGCGACAGGGTCTTCCGTCTGCAACAGGCGAATCATTTCATTGGTAAAGGAGGCTGGTGCTGGAACGGAAGGGTTCCCCAGGCTGTAATCAAACACATTCTCATATCCGATTTCCTTAGCACGCTGGCTGCCATAGGCAAATAACTCACGTATGACTGACTTTTGTCCACACATATCAATAAAATTTTGATTTAACATAATATTTTTTCTTATACCTCTTTTCTTAATAATTCTAGTATCTATCTTAGCAAATCTCTAAAGAGGTTGCAATCCCTTTGTGAATAGGATAAAATGCTTTTAAGAAAAACTTATAAAATGAATATGAAAATTAAGAGAATTTGAAAAGGAATAGAGGAGAAAATGGAGCAGGAAAAGGTAGTTTTGTGCGGCTCCTCCAAGTATGAGGAGAAATATTATTTAAATCCGGCATTTAATGGACTTCCGGACAGTGTTAAGGATGAACTGCAGGCAATGTGTGTATTGTTTACCGAGGATATCGGAGGGATTCTCACTATGGAATATGATGAGGAGGGCAATCTCAATTTTGTGACGATGGCAGATGAGAATGATTTGCTGTATGATGAGATTGGCAGTGTGTTAAAAATAAAGCAGCTGCAGCAGGTGAAGCAGGAGCTGTTGGAAAGCCTGGAGCTGTATTACAGGGTATTCTTTTTAGGAGAGCCTTTGGATGCAGAACCGGAATAGGTGGCTGCCAGACAGGCTGTTATGGATAGCGGAATATCCGGCGTGATAAGAAATACGGGAAAGAGGATTATAATATGTTATTAGCAATTGATATTGGGAATACCAATATAACCATAGGGTTATTTAATGAAAACGAAATTGAGGGAACCTTTCGCATGACCACAAAGATTCCAAGAACCTCAGATGAATATGGAATTTTCTTTTACAATATGCTGCATAGTAAGGGGTTGCACAGGGAGGATGTGAATGCGGCAATTATGGCATCGGTTGTGCCGGATGTGAACCATCATATTATAAATGGACTGATTAAATATTTTAAAGTGAATCCTATTGTGGTGGGACCTGGCATTAAGACCGGTATTAAGATTGCAATACCAAATCCGAAGGAAGTTGGGGCAGACCGTATAGTGGATGCCGTGGCTGCCTATGAAATCTATGGCGGACCGGTATTGGTAATTGATTACGGAACGGCGACAACCCATGATTTAGTATTGGAGGATGCCACCTTAGTGGGTGGAGTTACCTCGCCGGGAATCCGGATAGCGGCACATGCGTTATGGCAGGATGCGGCTAAGCTTCCGAAGATTGAGATAAAGAAGCCGGATGCGGTTCTCGGAAAGGATACCATTTCGTCCATGCAGTCAGGTCTGGTATATGGTCATATCGGTCAAACAGAATATATTATTCGTAAGGTGAAGGAAGAGGCAAAGCTTGACCGGATGACAGTTGTGGCTACCGGTGGGCTTGGCAAAATTATCTTTGACGAGACAGACTGTATCGAATACTATGATTCCAACCTGACCTTGAAGGGATTGAATATCTTATATAATAAACAGTTATAATGGACATGGAGTCTTCAGGTTTTGACAGAAAAGAAGTAAAGGAAAATATTTTATGGCAAAAAAGAGCATGATTGATTTGAAGGATAAATTAATACTGGCTCCCATGGCAGGTGTAACAGACCTGCCTTTTCGCTTGCTGTGCAAGGAGCAGGGATGTGATGTACTATATACAGAGATGGTAAGTGCCAAGGCAGTCTTATATAAAAACCGGAATACAGAACCGTTGATGACGTATCAGCAGCAGGAGCATCCCATTGGTTTACAGCTGTTTGGCTCAGAGCCGGAGGTTATGGCGAAGATAGCGGCACAGGTGCAGGAGAGAGGCTATGATTTTATTGACGTCAATATGGGATGTCCGGTTCCTAAAATTGTGAATAACAACGAGGGCTCTGCATTGATGAAACAGCCTAAGCTGGTGGGTGAGATTGTATCAGCCATGGTAAAAGCCACAGAGGTTCCCATAACCGTTAAAATCCGGAAAGGCTTTGATGAAAACCATGTCAATGCAGTAGAAATTGCCAGGGTAATTGAAGAAAGCGGCGCCTCGGCGGTGGCGGTACACGGAAGGCTTCGGAGTGAATATTATTCCGGGCAGGCGGATTGGGATATTATACGCCAGGTTAAGGAGGCAGTACATATTCCGGTAATTGGAAACGGAGACTTGACATTTCCTCAGGATGTGCTGCGGATGAGGGAGGAAACCGGCTGTGATGCATTTATGATTGGCAGAGGGGCAAAGGGAAATCCCTTTATTTTCTCCCAGATGAAGACCTATTTTGAAAAAGGATACATTCCAGAAAAACCGTCCCTTTCGGATATGGTGAGGGTGATGCTGCGTCATGCCCATATGATGGTTGAATATAAGGGGGAATTTACAGGTATCCACGAGATGCGTAAGCACGTTGCATGGTACACCACAGGATATCCCCATTCCTCGAAGCTGAGAGACGAAGTGAACCATGTGGAGAGCTTTCAGGAATTAGAGGAGCTGCTATGGAGCTGGATAGCTGACGCTGACCAGAAATAATCCCTTGGCCGGTGCGGTATGTCCTGCAAGTCCCCGGTCACAGCCCTTGAGGATGGAAGGGATATCTTCCGGACGGCGCAGCCCCAGCCCGATTTCGATTAATGTCCCGGATAGTATGCGGACCATATTATAGAGAAAACCGTTACCGGTGAAGGTCAGCAAAAGAAGCTGTCCTTGTTCGTCCTCTTCAATCCGGATGTCGTATATTGTCCGTATACTTGATTTTTTCATGCGTTTATTGCTGCAGAAGCTTTTGAAATCGTGGGTGCCAAGAAGATAACAGGCGCCTTTTTTCATTGCGGTGGTATCCAGAGGTGTGGCAATGTGGTGGCTTGTATTTCGGAGAAATAAATTACCATAGGCAGAGGTGTCAATCCGGTATTGATACGTCTTTTTTTGTGCATTCAGACGGGCGTGGAACCGTTCCGGACAGGCGTCCAGAGAAAGAATGCGTATATCCTTTGGCAGATAGCCGTTAAGTTCAGTTAGAAATGTGCTGGAGGTGTTGTTTGGTAACAAATCCTTTGGACAATGGAAATGGAAGACCTGTCCTAAGGCATGTACACCGGCATCTGTTCTGCCGGAGGCCATTATTTCAACAGGCTCACCTATCATTTTAGACAGGATTTCCTCTATTTTTTCCTGGACTGTATTTGCAGTGTTTCCCTGCTTCTGCCAGCCATTGTAACGGGTGCCTTCGTAGGCAGTAATACATTTATATGCGTACATCATGAACCTCCTGATTTTAAACTGTTCATAGTATAACAAAAAAAGTGGGCTTTGTCATTTTCCAGGCTTACCGAGAATAGGCTTTACCAAAGGGAAATGTGCCGGGATGCCTATGAGAGTAAAGGAAAAAATTGACTACATTTATTTTTGTTATAAAAAGGGCAGAAAAAACAGGGTACAGTTTGAAAGAGAGAATATCGTACAAATTCAGGTGTTAAAGGTAGATGTGACCGTAAAAGGGAATCAGGCGGAAAACATAAGAGAAAATGAGAAGGCAAGGCGGAGGCTCGAAAAAAAATTAAAAAAAAGATTTAACCGGTACCAGACGGATAACTGTGTTATCGGTGCACAGCAGGCGATGGCACGGGAATTGCAGCTTGAGAGGCAGCTGTTTGGGGCAAGAAAGAGGGAGCTGCTGGAAAACAGGAAAAAGATTATATCCTGTTTGTGCAGCAAGGTGGCAGTACCGCAAAACAGAAGAAAATCCTTCCTTTTTGTACTGGACAGCACGGAGTGGACCAAAAAGGATTTCGTCTCCATTTTGCTGGAGGTTAAAAATTATTATGAAGATATAAGTATAGTGGTAAAAAAGAACAGCATTTATCTGGAGAGGATTGTGGAGCTGCTGTATGAGGAGTGGGGAGTGGTGCTTCAAGTGCTGTCTGAGGAGGAGGCACTGGCAGAAAATGTGGACAGTGCGCTTATTTTGCTGGATTTCTGGCAGGAGTATATCAAAAAATATTCTTTTTGCAGCGGTTATATTGTACTGGAGGATGACAGTGGCTTGCTTCGGAGTCCTGCTGGAAACAGAAAACAGACGAAGCTGTATTCCGGTCTTGTCTATATGTGCCATGGAAAGCAGCTTCCCTATCAAATGGCAGTAAATATTTTTGACCAGAATCCTGAACTTTATCGCGATTTTGCGATAACTTCCGTTGATATTTATTCCATAGAATGATACAATAAGTATATTCAAATGTGGGAGGTTACTATATTGATATACGTTAAAGCAGAAGATTTGAAGGTTGGTATGCGTCTGGCAAGACCAATCTATAATAAAAAAGGAATTCTGTTATATGGCAGAAATGATAAGATTACCAGACAGGGTATTGAGAGTGTGAAGAATTTTGGCTTGATTGGCTTATACATATTAGAGCCGGCAGAGCCTCTTCCGCCAATGACCGAGGAAGAGATGGAATTTGAGCGTTTTCAGACAATGGCGGTGTTTGTCATCCGGGAAGACCTGGATGCAATTATGAAAAATCAGGCACCAGAGAATCTGATGCAGCAGACGGACGAGCTGGTTCGCAGATTTGGCAAATTGTTTCACAGAATTAATTTTAACCAAAATCTTAGAAGTCCGGAGGATTATGTCTATAAGCATGCCCTGAATGTAGCAATATTGGCGGCGCTGATTTCCCATCGGGCAGGCTTTGGTGTTATGGAACAGACAGAGGTTGTGGTTGCGGCGTTGCTGCACGATTTGGGAAAGCTGTCACTTCCGCCTGCACTGCGGGGAAAAGCAGATAATCTGACGGGTGAGGAATTAAACCAGGTGGCAAGAGCGGTAATTATTGGCGTTGATAAGATTTCAGATGCCTTTATGCTGCCGGCAGGGGTGAAGAATATATTGATGCAGCTGTGTCAGCTGCAATATCTTCCGGAGAAAGCGCCGGATAGTATTTCCGATGCGGTGAAGGTGCTGATGGTTGCCAATGCGTATGATGAATACACTGCAATGCGGCTGGATGAAAATCCTCATACGGAAGTCGAAGCCGTCCGGATGCTGCAAAGCCATCCGGAGCTATACGACAGAAAGATGGTAAAGCATTTAATGGACAGTGTTAAGATTCTTTATCCAGGGGTATGCGTGGAACTTACCAATTCTGAGAGAGGCCTGGTGCTGCGGGAAAATGAAAAAGATATTTTAAGACCGATGGTGTTAGGCTTTGGTACCAATGAGATTTATGATTTGGAGGATGCCGGTGTTTATAGAGAGGTTCAGATTAAGGACATTATGAAGACCATGGATAATCGAATTAAGGTGGACCCGGAGAGGTTAAAAGAATATATGTAATATGGCGAAAGCTGTATAATAACCAAAAACAGACTGTGTAATGCACAGTCTGTTTTTATCATAAGTATTCTATGTACGATTGCAAAAATATTGGATTACATCACGTCTCGTGATAATGCCGATAAATTTGTCACAGTCATCTACTACCGGTACAAAATTCTGTTGGATAATCTTTGAGAGTAAATCCTCCATATCAGAGCTTGCATTCACAGGCTCATAATCCAGACGTCTTGGAACTTCTGTTAAATGCAGGCTCTCCGACCATTTTAACGCAGTAGCTATATCGTTATGGCGTAAATACCATAGAATATCTCCTTCGGTTAAGGTTCCGATGTACTCTCCATTACCATTGAGAATCGGTATGGAGGAATATTTGTGGTATTCCATCTTTTCCAAAACCTGCCGGAGCGAGTAGTCTTCCTCTAGAAAAGCAACTTCTGCTTTTGGGGTTAAAAAGAATAGTATATTGATTGCTATCACCCTCCCTTTCGTATGTTCATTCATTATCTATAGTATATAATAAATCCACAGTAAAAACAATGGATGAAATATTAAAAGATTATGAATATTATTGTAAGATGCTGACGGAAAATATCGAAAAGAGTTGTATTTGTAAAGTAGGTTTGTTAAAATAGGAATATATTGTATTAAGGATAGTAATAAGGCACAACAGATAGTGCGAAAGAGAGGCAGTTTTATGCAGGATAGTGTTTTTAATGAGAATGTTGATTATCTGTATCAGGTTCAGACTGATTTAGAGGCAGTGGAACAGCTGAGGCAGGAATTGGCAGAATATAAAAATCAGGAAAAGAATCTGAAAAAGGCGATTGGAACAGAGGAAAAGTCAATTCAGGATGAGATTGCCCAGACTATTCGCCGGCGTAAGAATGAGATTGAGAAGGTTTATGATGACCAGATTGATGCCAATAAAAGTAAAAGCCGCAGTGTCCGTGCAAAACGCGATAAGGCAAAATCCAAGCGTGTGGACGAGCGTGTGTCTGCGGAGACAGCAGATTTAACGGAGGAGAACCGTCAGCTTCAGGTGGAGATGAGAACCCTGTTTAAAGCGCAGCACGTTCCGTACTTTTGTATGTCCAATTTGTATTATGCACTTTTTATGACGAAGCGTTTTTATGAAATCCTTATATTACTTGTAACAATCTGTATTACCTATGTGGGAATTCCGGCGTTGATGTACATTTTGTCTGTGAATATATTGTTTAAGGACAGTGAATATTTGACGCTTTTATGTACCTTAACAGTATCTCTGACATTGTTTATATTGGGGCTTATCTACATTTTAATGCTGAATAAAACGAAATTGCGGCATTACAATACCCTGGCAGAGGGGCGTAACATTAAGGATAAAATGGCGGCCAATAAGCGACAGATGAAAGCAATCCGCAACCGGATTAATAAGGACAAGGATGATAGCCAGTATGGACTTGACAAATATGATGATAAGCTTGCGGAGTTAGAAGAAGAACTGAACCAGATTAGTCAGGAGAAACAGGAGGCTATGACAGTCTTTGAAAATGAGACAAAGCAGGTTCTTACCAATGAGGTGAACGACAGAAGGCTTGGTAGATTGGAACAGATGAAGGCTGACCTGGGGGTTATGGAAGAGCAGATGGCTGCCCTGGATGAGGATATTCAGAATTCTTCCCTTGCCATTGCAAATAATTATGGTGCCATTCTTGGCAAGGATTTCTGTACACCTGCAAGGGTAGCGGATTTGATATCCCTGATGGAGGATGGAACTGCGGATACCGTGTCAGAAGCCATTGCGGCTTATAAGGGAGCGGGGCGCTGAGTATCTAAGAAGCACCAGTGGATGGCATTACTGATGCAGTTTGCCAGTGTCATTACTGTATGAAGGCGGGTGCTCTGTAATAAAATTGAGTTTGGGAAACCGGCAACGTTTACAATGCCTGTGATAGAGAGATTTCCTATCGCAGGCAGTTTTTTATTGACTCCCTTTCCCGGCATCAGCGGGTTTTTGCTCAGCGTTGCATATCCGATATGCTCCGGAATGCCCAGAGAGGCATCAATGGCGATAATAAATGGGTTTTCGTGCTGCTCATAAATTCCCTGGATGGTTTCTTCTA